>CAZYLG010000177.1:0-3783 GCA_964648565.1 uncultured Thermoplasmatales archaeon | reverse complement strand
AAAACAATGTTTTCTTTTTCTTTTTCACTTATATTATACGATATTTTTCCAAGAGATTTCTCAACAGTTCTTACGGAACGTGCTAATTCTTTTAATTCATTTGGTTCTAATGAAAATGCTGCATCTGGTCCATCTTCTTTTCTTGAAAGTGTAACATGTTTCTCTATTATGCTGGCACCTAATGCTACTGAAGCTATTGAGATTTCGGTAGTAAGGCTGTGATCAGATAATCCTGAGATAACATCAAATCTTTTACTGATATCAGAAATTGTCTTTAGATTCATCTGTTTAGGATCCGCCGGATAAGAACTAACACAATGTAATACTGCTACAGATGGAGAACCATTATCTTTGAGTGTTTTTACTGCTAAATAGATATCTTCTTCTGAAGATAATCCTCTTGAGATTATTACTGGTTTTTTTGTAGACGCTATTTTCTTAAGTAAGGGAATATGATTAATTTCAAATGATGCAACTTTATAAAGTTCTACATCTATTTCTTCTAAAAAATCAACAGCGGTTTCATCAAAAGGTGTAGAAAAAAAGATAAGTCCTTTTGATTCAGCATATTTTTTTAGTTTAGGCTGCCAATCCCAAGGAGTATATGCCCATTGATATAACTGATAAAGAGTTCTTCCTTTCCATTTATCATTAACATTAACTTGAAAATAGTTATTATCACAATCAATGGTCATAGTGTCTGATGTATATGTCTGTAATTTTATTGCATCTGCTCCTGCTTCTGCTGCTTTATCAATTATTTTTTTTGCTTTTTCAAAGTTTTGATTATGATTCCCTGACATTTCAGCGATAATGAATGTGGGTTCGCCTGGGCCGATTACCCTATTTTTTAACCTAATTTTTTTCAATATCCTTACACCAGCCTGACATATGCTTACATGAGTTATTACTTAAAAGTATTCATAACTTCAACTATTCTACTTTTACCATTTCCATCTACTAATTTTTTACCGTTCTTACTCATTTCCTTCCTAAGAGAATTATCATCTATTAATTTTAAAATGTTTTCTTTAAACATATTTGATGAAAACTCTTCTTTTCGCCCTAAGTAAATACTAATATTTTCTTTATCAAGTTCTTTTGCAATATTTAACTGATTAATAGCAATTATTATAATTATATTTGGTATACCAAAATATGATAGTTCATAACAAGAACTTCCTCCTGCACTAATTGCAATATCAGATTCTAAATATAAATCAAGCATAGTTTTCGGAGAAAACACAAATCTAAAATTAGAATCACTGAGTCTATTCATCTCAGATTTTAGAGCGCTTTTAATTCTATTTAGAGGTCCAATAACAACTTTTATTTGAACAGTATCATCAATGATCTCTTTTAATAATCTTAGAATTTTAATAGTTAGAGTATCGTAAGCCATACCGCCAAGAGTTACTAATATCGTTTTAACATCATCGTGGTATCTTTTTTTTTCTCTTTTGAGTAGTCCATCTCTTATCATTACATATTTTGGACCAAGTAACAATCTAGTGTTTTTATCTGAAGGAAATTTAAGTTTTTCGGAACCAATATTTTGATTTACCACTATATCAGATGTATAGTATGTCTGAGCTGTATCATCAATTGATAAAACATTAAAACCGTTGTCTTTAATTGTTTTGATATATTCTGAATTGATTTCATAATGATCTGTTACAATCCAATCAATATTGTTATTTCTTGAAAAATCAATTAGATAATTAAGATCCTGATTTGAGTTTGGAGAATTTGATATTTTTTCAAGTGTTATTTTTGATTTATTTATTTTCTCAACTATTTTTTCACTATCGATATTTGAAATAAAATAGCAAGTATTTTTGTTTTTAACAAGTTCTTCTGCAAGAGCATAACATCGCATAAGATGCCCAAGTCCACTATTATTGGTTGCATCAACTCGAAAAACCACATTCACTTTAATCACTCTTTTAAACTTTTCTGTTTCACATCTTTGTTTATATTAAATAACTCAGGATGATTATCTAAAAGATTAATTATATCCTTAGCATTAAAATGTATCTTTTCAAAATGTCTAATAATTTTTGATATCAATTCAAAATCTTTTTCTGTATCTACTGTAATTCTGATATCGGGTCTTCTTAATTTCCCATGAGCTTCTATAAAATAAATATTGGATAAGTTATTTTTTTCATAAATAAAAGGAGTAACATGCTCCCGCTGATATTTTTCAGTCGCATTATCAAAAGATTTTTCCAATGCTTCAAAAGAGAAAACTTCTGTATCGAGTCCACGAGGAAAAGTTCTCTTTTCAAGATCTGGCCCAGCATTAGTAACAAGACTATATTCAGGATTATCCAAATAATTCATTATAACACTATCAATAATCTGTGGATCAATCAAAGGGCAATCACTCGTAATTCTGACAACAACATCAGCGTCAAATTTTTTTGCTGCATAATAATAACGCGAAAGCACATCCTGTTCACTTCCTCGAAACCATTCAACATTCAATCGTTCTGCTTCTTCAACAATAACATCATCCTGTTTACTCGTAGTCGTTGCAATAACAATCTGATCGATAAAACGAGATTGTTTTACCCGTTCTAAAACATAATAAAGAATGCTTTTTCCCTTGATTTTTTTCATTACTTTACCTGGAAGACGAGACGATCCCATCCGTGCCTGTATGATACAAACAATCTTTTTCATTAAAATCGCCTAACTAATTGAAAACTTATTAAAAATATTCTTGACTGTTTCAATGACAAAATCAACATCGTTATCCGTCATTTTAGGATATAACGGTAGAGAAATAATCCTATCGTACAACCACTCCGCATTAGGACATAACTCTCTATTATAACCAATTTTCCGATAATATGGATGAAAATAAACCGGAATATAATGTACTTGAACACCTAAATTATTCTTTCGCAGTTCATCAAAAACTTTTTTTCGATTAACTAAAAGTCTTTCCAAATTCAACTGAATTACATACAAATGCCAGGAAGGATTAACATAATCTGGATGAAACGGAGTCATGATCCCATCAAGGTTTTCAAACGCCTCATTATATTTTTTCACAATCTCTCTACGACGTTTAATAAAATCATTAATTTTATTTAATTGACTGAGTCCAAGTGCACACTGTAAATCTGTGATTCGATAATTATAACCTAACAATCGTTGTTCATAAAACCAATCACCATCACTAGTAGAAAAAAAATCATTCTCATTTTTTGTAATACCATGATTCCGAAATAACAACATCTTATCATACAACTCTTCTGAATCAGTAGTTATCATACCACCCTCACCAGTAGTCATATGTTTAACCGGATGAAAACTAAAAATAGATAAATCAGAAATACTCCCAACCTTTTTTCCTTTATAATTAGATCCAACTGCATGAGATGCGTCCTCAATAATTGTTAAATCATGTTCATTAGCAATATTATTTATCTCATCTAATTCACATGGTTGACCGGTGTAATCAACTGGAATTATTGCTTTTGTTTTCTTTGTAATCTTTTCTCTTATTTTATCTGGATCAATGTTATAGGTTTTTTTATCAATATCGGCAAAAACAGGCTTGCCGCCTTGATATAACACACAATTTGCTGAAGCAGCAAAAGTCAAAGGAGTAGTAATCACTTCATCACCATTAGAAACTCCTGCAGCAAACGCTGCCGTATGCAAAGCAGCAGTGCCACTTGAAACCGCAACCGCAAACTTAGCATCAACATATTTAGCAAATGATTTTTCGAACTCTTCAACTTTAGGTCCTGTAGTAAGCCAGTCACC
>CAZYLG010000176.1:0-3793 GCA_964648565.1 uncultured Thermoplasmatales archaeon | reverse complement strand
GTGAATGGTAGTATGGTAGTTGATCATACGAGTGTTCAATATGGTACTGATTCGGATCCGGTGAATAATTATGATTTTATGACGAGTGATTATGATGATTTTGCGGGTGATTATGTTGGTGGTACTGGTTGGGAGAATGCAGTGGATGGTTCTACTGATGGTGTGGTGTATATGGAAAATATTACGATTACTGAGCCGGGTGAGTATTATTTTGTTGCTAAAGCTCAGGTTGATCAGGTGTATGGTGATGTGTTGGATTCTAGTGAATATGGTGATGATCCGTATCTTCGGTTGATTAAGGAACGAACGAATGATTCGTATTATGAATCGTTAGTTGGTACTGATGGTTTGGAAGAAATCGTTGGTCAAACTTGGTGGTATAGTCCAGTGATTCATGTAACCGTTGGTAATATGCAGCCAACTGCACAATACACATGGTCAGATGCAGATGGAGCAAGTCCGGGAACACTGATAAATTTTGATGCTAGTGCTTCCACGGCAGAAAATATAACATTGTACGAATGGGATTGGACAAATGATGGCATTTATGATTATAATAGCTCTCAGCCAACAGCGTCTTATGATTATGGTGATGCAAATAGTTACCAGTGTACATTGCAAATAACAGATACTCTCAGTCAAACAGATACTATTACAAAAACAGTTCAAGCAAATGTAGTTACCGATGTTGAACAAACAGTGTTTGATCGTGGTTTTCCAATCAGGCATGCCATTGATGGTGATTGGGCTGGTGCACAGAGTTTTACGCCAACGATGAATATGATTACTAAGGTAGAACTGTATCTTCGTAGTTTTGGTACTCCTGAATTTGATTTAACTGTAGAACTCCGCGAGAATGATCCTGAAGGGACACTTATCGACACACAAACATATTCGCCAAGTGAGGTGTCAAGTTCATGGAGTTGGTTTATTGTTGATTTTACTGACACTTCTGTTGATTCCGGTACTGATTACTTTATTGTAGTCCCTTCTGCTCCAACAGGAGTTACGAGTAGCTTTGGATATGAATGGGGGTATGCTTTTGGTAATCAATACAATGATGGAAGTTTTTGGTTCACTCGAGATGGCGGAAACCTTTGGCGAGATCTACCAAGCATGTATGAGTTCACATTTAGAACATATGGGATTAACTAATCCCACTTTTTTTTAATTATTTTTAATTTCAGACTTTATTATTTTTACTAACTGGTTGAAAAGAACCAAAATGTATTAATACATTAGAAATTATACTTTTTATAATAAATATATAATAAATGAAAACTAATGGATGAAAATCAATTTTTCATTCATAAAATAAATTTCCTGGAATTTACAAATAAAACTTGCCTATTGGGGGAATCAATTCATGAATACTAAAAACCAAAAGAAAAAAATAATGAGCTTTTTTTTAGTTATAATCCTATTAGTCTCTACAAGTATATCCATAACTGCGGATAATACTATGTTTTCTAGAGCTACAATTTTTGTTGATGATGATGCCGAATCTACTTGGTATGATGCAACACATGTTCGCTCTATTCAAGAAGGAATTGATAATGCAAGTAGTGGTGATACTGTTTTTGTGTATAATGGAACATATTACGAACATATTATTGTGAACAAATCTGTTATGTTACAAGGAGAAAATCAAGTAAATACAATTATTGATGGTGAAGAAATAGGTGATGTTGTCACGATAAATGCGGATAATTGTAGTATGCATTCGTTCACAGTCAAAAAAGCAGGAAATCCACCATCGTCTCACTCTGGTATTCTTATCACTAAAGATAATACAACGATAACAAATATGATTATTACAAATAATGATATTTATGGTATTAACATAATATCATCCCTTAATACAATCAAAAATAATACCATTAAAAACAATGGTGAAGGAATAAGACTGTATTATGCAAATACTAATACAATCTTACAAAACACGTTTCAAAACAATTATTATGGGATGAGAAACTGGTATAGCACTCAGAATAGTATTGAAAATAATACGTTTACGTCAAACAGTAATTATGGTATCTTTCATAAAGCATGTCAACAAACCATACTTCAACACAATCAGATAACTGATTCACTCTACGGAATTCGCTTTTATGATGGAACTCAACATCTTGTTTTTAGTAATATGATATTTAACAATACTATTGGATTATATCAAGACATAGAAAGTAACAATCATACGATTTACAATAATTATTTTGCAAATGATGACAATATCGAGGGTACAGGTACAGATAACATTTGGAATAGTTCTCAAACCACTGGAACTAATATTATCAATGGATCATATTTAGGGGGGAATTACTGGAATGATTATGTCGGATATGATACGAATGGTGATGGTATTGGAGATACCAATATTCCTTTTGGTCCTGGAGATTATTTACCATTAACTTTAGCAAACAATCCTCCAATTGCAAATTTTTCGTTTTCACCAATGAATCCAAGTACATTAACTACTATTCAATTTAATGATACCTCAACAGATCCCGAAGGATTAACCGATATTGTGAATTGGACGTGGAGTTTTGGTGATGGAACAAATAGTTATCTTCAACATCCGACTCATTCCTATGAAAATAATGGAAATTTTACAGTAAATTTATCGGTTCGTGATACAAAAGGTGTACAAAACAATACACAACAAATTATTACTGTTTCAAACATTCCACCCGTAGCAAATTTTACGTATTCTCCTCTTAATCCTATCACAAATGATATTGTCACTTTTAACAGTACTTCACTTGATGCTGATGGAAGTATTGTGAATTGGACATGGGATTTTAATGATGGAACCTATGGATATGGTGAAAACACCACACATTCGTTTGATGAGGGAACCTATAATGTTGTACTCTGGATTACTGATGATCAAGGAGCACTTAACGTTACCAATAAAACAATCACGGTGGTAAATATACTTCCAACCGCTGATTTTTCATATAATCCAGTTCATCCATCAACTGCGGATGTTATTTCTTTTCAGGATTTATCTTCTGATCGAAACAGCCGAGGTATTGTGAATTGGACGTGGGATTTTGATGATGGCACTAGTTCATTTGATCAGCATCCAACGCATCAATATACTGATAATGGCACTTACTCAGTTATGTTAACCGTTATGGATAATGATGGCGCAAGTAATACTACCTCAAAAAATATTAGTGTATCTAACGTAGGACCAACGGCTAATTTTACATTTACGCCAATAAATCCAACCACGAATGATACGGTTCAATTCAATGATAGTTCAACGGATAGTGATGGTATGATTGTGAATTGGACCTGGAACTTTGGTGATGGCAGTATCTCATTTGATCAGCATCCCATGCATCAATACACGGATAATGGTAATTACTCGGTTTCACTTAACATTACAGATGATGATGGAATAAATGATACCGTTGCAAAACAAATTATAGTGGGTAATATGCCACCTGTTTCTAATTTTTCGTTTTCTCCATTGAATGCATCAACTGCAGATACCATTCAATTTAATGATACATCAACAGATAGTGATGGCCTGGTTGTGAATTGGACGTGGGGTTTTGGTGATGGCATCATTTCTTATGATCAGCATCCTATGCATCAATACACGGATAATGGTAATTATTCAGTTAGTCTCACCGTTATGGATAATGATGGTGCAATGAACATTAGCACAACTTCAATTATTATTTCTAATGTTGCACCAGTTGCCTCTTTTTCGTTTTCTCCAAGTACTCCAAGTTCAAATGATGCCGTTCAATTTACGGATACTTCAACTGATTCCGAT
>CAZYLG010000175.1:0-3852 GCA_964648565.1 uncultured Thermoplasmatales archaeon | reverse complement strand
CTACGTAAAACTAGGTATTAATGAAGTTCGATTTAGTAAAAACGGCTTATAGAGATAGCTTCAGATTAACGTCGACCTAGTAACTAATAGTAAACCTTTAGCCCTTATTGAAACCCCTCAGAAACCGTCTGAATTAGTCTTTTTCTACCATACGATAATTTTATGGAACGGTAACTATATAAGTCGATAAACCCTTTACGTTTTACGCTAAAACGTTAGGTTATTTCTCGGTTTGATTTGATTTAATGAGCGTGAGCTATCATCAAAAAAAGTATTACCTTAACGTTTGAACTGAAAGGTAAAGGTAAAAGCCCGATACTCAGAAACGGAGTGAGGATGCCGATTTCCTCAATACTTCTACGAGCAAGATAATTTTCAAAATCCGACGATTCCCTTCGAGTAAAACCCGTTTCACACGCCACTTACTCGGGTTCAAATCCCGGTATCCGCATGGTTCAAAACAGAAATAAAAGTCATTTGCCTACACCTTAACTTTAGAGTATTAATTATAAGCATTTAGTTGTAAGAACGGAAAATTAAATTTACTCTGTAAAAGTTCTAATAAAGAGAAGTGAAAAAATGAAAATCTCTGTGTGCTTACATTTAACGTTCCCCATTCACTTTCAATTCCATCTTCTTTGTATTTAACTCTAATTTCAAAATTATCTTTGTCCGCCCATTCATTTGTTTCGGTTACTTCTTCATCTGATTGAAAGGGGCCAAGCCATCCAGTGGTTTCTTCATTTCCCCAATCAAAATACCAATAATATTCCTTGCCTTCATTATCTGATGTTGAAGCAGTAAAAGAATACAACCTATTCGGTTTTATATCATTAGGACCAGAAATTGTTGGTTCAACGGGCTTACGTGTTGAAAAAACAAGTCGTTCACCAGCATGTTTTGCTCCGTTCTCATCCTCAGATACTATTTGACAGGAATACACGGTATCCTTCTTTAAATCCTGAATTTGATACGAATTTTGTTTAATTTTAGAAATATATGGTTGATCATTAATATCAACTGATAATCCTTCATTAAAAAATATGGTATATGACACTTCAGTTCCATCTACGTCTAAACTTGGATTCCAATTCAATTCAAATGAAACATCTAATGAATCTGCCCCTTGTTCGGGAGTTATTATTTCTGGTTTCGTTGGTTGAATATTTCCGGAGATATCATCAAAAAAATAAACACGATTATCAATTTCACATTCACGATATTTGATTTTAAAAAAACCATTTTCACCCCAACTGCTTCCCCAACTATTTTTACAAATCCAATATTCTCCTTCATCGTTATATCCAACAATAGCTACAGCATGTCCCCCTACTAATGAGCCCCACACATGTTCATAAATTCCACTGTTATAACTACTGAAATCCTCATAAACCTTAAATGTTGCAAGTAATGGACCATATTCAATCAAAGCGTTTTTGATATTTTCATTTTCAGACGTTGTCCCGGTTGTTTTTGCTCTAACTGTTCTTTGCTTCCAATTATCTTCTTTTTGATCACAATTTAAATCTAAAGGACTGTATGGAAAACAGAGTTCATCAACTACACCAACGGTTTCAATGAATTCAGCTGCTGCTTCAGGATACCATCCACCTCCACATGATCCGCCCCCACAAAAGAATAAATGTGATTCTGATAAATCACAATCAAAAATCTCATCGGTTTCAATTTGAACAACTGCTTCTAACACCGCAATTGATGCAAATCCAACACAACTTCCACAACTTGCTTGATTTTTTATAGACGTAATATAGTTTTTACCATCAATGTCACGCCAATCATACGATGGAGGAGATGCTGATGTTTGCCATATACTCTCATTGTTTTCATTAGTTACATTCTCACTATTTGCACCCAAATAAAATTCAACATTATTTCGTTCTTTTGTGAATATGTTGTTATAATCTGCGACCCATTTTGCATTATGTTCATAGATTTCACGCTGTATGCTTTCCAAATCATTGCTGTATGTTTTATTATCAAATGCAATTACATTGTTTGCATAAGCACTAAAAAGTAAGAACATGATGAGTATTGATAAAAAAATATTTTTTCGCATAAATTTCAACCTTTATACAATTCCATTTTTTATATTAGTTAGTTCTTCATTATATAATTAATCATTTCACTCATTTTTTATTTTCAATAGCATTATATAAATTTGATTAGTGGAAAAAGTATTGATTTGATTGCTTATTCATTAGTAATTTTGCATCTGAATATCTAAACAATTATTTAAAAAAATGAAGAGAAAATATGTTTCAGAACAGGATGGTTTTCAAATAATTGCATTAGCAATGGGTGAGTGTAAGATTTTGGCATTTTAACTTCTAATGTTGCCCAATCACTTTCTCCTTGATGTTCATCTCTTGCTTTCGCTCTGACAATGTAGGTGTCTTTTTCATCCCATGTATGGGAGATAACTAATGTTTCACCAGAGGGAAGTGTTCTTGTCCATCCATCAGTAGATCCATCACCCCATTCTATGAAATAGGATATTTCAGAGTCTTGAACATCAGTTGACATGATTTCATATTCATAACTAGTACCTGGTTCTCCTTGGCTTGGTCCGTTTATGGTAGGTTTACTTGGTGGAGTGTTTCCAATAACGGTTATTTTTTCTGAAAAATCAGTTTGGCTTCCAACCAGGTCTTCAGATAAAACTGATACTTCATATGAACCCGTGGAAACAAATGTGTATTCAATACTTACCGGTGTTGAAGCAGGTGCATAATCAGTCCATTTATCTACGTATTCGTCACTATTGAAATCCCAGCCGTAACGAACTGGATCATCATCTGGATCGGTTGTTTGGGTTGTAAATTCATAAGGAACACCGATAGTGCAAACATTTGGTCCTTCTGGAATTTCTGGAATGCTTGGTTCATTGTTTCCGGATTTTGCTGGAAGGCCTTGATTCTTCCAATCAGTGATTCCACCGAGCATATTGTACACTGTTCCATTAAATCCTCTACTTGTTATAATGCTTGCTGATGTTGCACTTCGACCACCGGATTTACAATACACAATGATATCGTTTCCATCATAAAGATTTAAAAACTCTTGATATCCTTCATCATCAACAATATTGTCTTTTTCAAAATGTCGAGGATATTCAGGATATGGTGTATCTATTCGACTTGAGACCCATTCAGAATCAGTACGAACATCTATTGGTAATTGTATTCCATTAGAAGTATCGGAGAGTAGATCCCATGCTTCACTCACTGTTATGTCGATATACTCATCTTGTGTAGTTAGTATATTTCGATCTGGTGTAAAGAGTGTAACATTGCTGGACAAACCTATTGGTAAAACCAGACTCAGAGTGAAAAGAAGTACTAACAAATATTGGAAATAATTTTTTATCTTCATTTTTTTACCCCCACTTATTTTAATAAACAAGTGTTAATTTCAATACTATTATATATTTTCACACTAATAAAACTTTAGTTTTCTTTGCCTAAATATGGATCTATGAACCAAAAAAAGGAATCATAAACTCTTTTAACAAAAAGATATTCACAAGTATTTATGAGTCAAACATCATTGTTATTGATAAGTAATTCAACATTACACGGCAGCGGATATCTTGATCATTGTGCTGATGAAATACAATCATTTCTTAAAAACGATTCAACTGTTTTATTCATCCCTTATGCCCGCCCAGGTGGAATTACTCATGATGAATATACAGATACTGCAAAGACTCGTTTCGAAAAAATGGGAAAGACGCTTCATGGAATTCATGAATTCAAGAATAAAGAAAAAGCGATTGAAGACCATGATGCAGTATTCATCGGTGGAGGAAACACCTTCGTACTTCTTAGTATG
>CAZYLG010000174.1:0-3933 GCA_964648565.1 uncultured Thermoplasmatales archaeon | reverse complement strand
ATGATACTATATCCCAAGAATCTGGGAATATGCTTCAATTTTACAAGAATAACTTTGCTGATGATCGGAAAGGTATTTTTAGGTATACGATTGTTGGACATAATGCAGGTTTTTGCATACCATCTGAATTAAACCGGTATGATACTATCGCAGTGGATACTAGTTTGTATCGATTAATTAGAAGAATGGCGTTTACTCCTCGAACGCAGCGTATTGTTCTTGCTGCAGCTACCTTACATGAGCTTGGTCATAGCCTGGGTGTTGCTCCATGGACTATTGAAGGTTGTGATAATTTGACCTTTGTGAATGGTCGAGAAGCGAAACAAGAATATGTGGATACATGGGGCGATTATTATAGTGTGATGAATTATTATCATATTTGGGATAAGAAACTTGCTGATTATTCGACCGGAGAAAATGGAGGACCGTACGATCAAAATGATTATGCACATTTTTACCTTCCAACATTTGAAGTTGATTCCAATGCGATGGAAGATCCTGAACTAGAATTACCAGGTAAGGATAGAATCGTTGATTTAGATATTCCTCCGCTTGGCGATTCTTGGATGGTTGAAGAGAATTTAACTAGTAAGTATCAACCGATTTTTGCTGAAGACCGATATATTGAAAATGTTGATGTTGACCTCCTAGTGTATGTACCAGAGGATTTTTCAAGCAAAGATGCTAATGGAACACCTGTTAAGGTCTTTGCTAAACCATTAGTGCAGCCAACCTATTCACAATATTCATTGATCGCAGAGGGAACTCTTGATCATAATGGCGATATTTGCCAATACGATCAACAAGTAATCATTGATAACCTCCGCAGTTAAGCGGATTTTTCTTTTTTTTCAATTTTTTTTTCATTACTTTTTTCAAAGATTAGTTCTATGTCCGTTTGCATTAAATCGTACTATTAGGAGGCATTGAATATGAAGATTTTTGTGACAAGAAAGATTCCTAAATCTGGTATTAACCTTTTAGAAAAACATCATACTGTTACGGTTAGTAAAAAAAATCGCGTGTTGTCAAAAGATGAAATCATAGGTCAAGCAAAGGATGCTGATGGATTGTTATGTCTTCTTACAGACACAATTGATGCTGAAGTTATTTCATCACTTCCTAATTTAAAAATGATAGCAAATTATGCAGTGGGATTTAACAATGTTGATGTTGAAACAGCAACTCAAAAAAAGATACCGGTGAGTAACACGCCTGGCGTATTAACTGATACCACTGCTGAATTGGCATGGGCGCTTGTGTTTTCAGTGGCCCGAAGGATTGTGGAAAGTGATTCGTTTTGCCGAAAAGGTAAGTTTGAAGGTTGGGGTCCAATGCTTATGCTTGGTCAAGATATTTCTAAAAAAACCCTTGGTATTATTGGTGCAGGTAGGATTGGGACGGCTATGGCTTTGAAAAGTAAAGGATTTGATATGAATGTGTTGTATGTTAATCCTGAACACAATTCAGATTTAGAATCAGAATTAGATGCCCAAAAAACAGATCTTTCAACATTATTATCTAAATCTGATATTATTTCATTACATGTTCCGTTAACTGATGAAACATATCATTTGATTGGTGAAAAAGAATTAGATTCGATGAAAGAAAATGCTGTTCTTGTAAACACTTCTCGAGGCCCAGTCATTGATGCTAATGCATTAATTAATGCTTTAGAGAGCAATCAGATTTTTGGCGCAGGTCTTGATGTGTATGAACAGGAACCAAAGATTCCAAAACGTCTTAAACAACTGGATAATGTTGTTATTTTACCTCACATTGGATCAGCTACGGAAGATACTCGATCTAAAATGGCAGAGATGGCAGCAGAAAATATGCTTCAAGGATTAAACGGGGAGAAACCAGCGAATTGCGTTAATCCTGAAGTATTCGAGGATTAATGGTTATAATGTGAACACCCAGATTTCTGGAGTTTTAGGAAAGTCATCTTTTTCTATATCAATTTGATTTCCTACCTTGAGTACTTCATAAGTTGCACTGGAAAGAAAATCATCTACTGGTGCTATAGGTAGAGATAATCCTTCGATTTTGTAATGCATTGGTATGATAATACGAGGATTTATTTTTGATATAACATCCCATGTTTGGTCTATATCAAGAGTATATGTTCCTCCTACGGGGATAAATAAGATGTCCACTTTTCCGAGTGATTCGATTTGTTTTTCAGTTAATACATGTCCTAAATCTCCAAGATGACAAAACGTAATATCTTCAACAGTGAATAGAAAAACAGTGTTTTCACCTCGTTTTTCGCCTTGGCAGGTATCATGAAACGTAGGAATGCCTTTTATTGTGATGTCGTGGATTGTTCGTTTTCGTTTATCCGTGATGATTGTTGTTTGATTATTTGCTACGGTTTTAGTGCTGTTATGATCATAATGATCATGAGATACAAGGACTACATCAGCAGTTATCATAGGCGTTGGAATTCCTATTGATTTTCCATCATGAGGATCTGTCACCAGAGTATGTTCATTGGATATTTCAAAACAAGAATGGCCATGCCATCGGATTTCAAGCATGTTTTTTTGCTCCTTATTATTTAGATGAGATATCGCAAGTCATCTGAATTTAAAAATATTATGGCCGGATACGTTTGAATGATAGGTAAGAAACATTTTTTTGATTGTCAATGCTAGCAAAAAGAAAGATTTTTTTCACGGAATGTGCTAGCCTAATCGCTCTACTTACCTCTGCCCAACCTAGAGAATATGATGATGAAACAGCATGAACTAAGTATTCTGCATGGGTTTCATCTGGATGTTTGGTATATGCTCTGAAATGATTGCCGAATTTAAAACCGGTTTTGACGATAAGTCCATTTTTTTTAAGATCGCAATAGACGATGAATCGTTGCTTGATATCGGTTTGATATTGCGCTATGATTGTCTCTAATTTTTTTTCAGGAATTTTTTCTTCTTTTGGAGTATAAATTGACAAATACTTTTTTTTCACTAAATATAGTGCTTCAACAAGTGAGATTTGCAGGCCTTTTCCGAATGTTTTTCCAAAAAATTCTTTTTTATGTAGCATCACTGCAACTGATTCATTAAAAATGAGAACTCTGTCTCTGAGGAGTATCCCTTTTGATTTTTTGAAAGAAGAAGGATGTTGCACACCTGTTAATGGATGGCTATTTAGATCGTAATAGGTGATGTCTCCTTCTTCATCAGTGATAGCAAGCCAGCATAATGCGTTTTCTTGTTTGCTTTGCTCAATTAGTGCGGATAAATTTTTGATAGTGCAGAGTTCTCGTTCTGAAAAACAAGCGATGAATGCTGATGGGCGATCAGGTTCTTGTTGATTTTTTGTGAAAAAAGTGAAGAATTCATGGTTTTTCAAAAGAGTTAGTTGATGCCCTCTTCGTCGTAAATCCCGATAGATTAAATAACGAGTTTCAAATGTTTCTTGATTTGTCGCTGCCACAGTGATAAGATCTTCCCAACAAATCTTTTCTCCTTCACGGTACACAACTAGCTTGTTTTCTTCAACAAGAAAACATGCTTCGATAAAATCAAGATGCAGCTGGTTTTTTGTTTGCATGGATCCAAATCTGCTCTTTCCAAATACTCGGTCGATGTCTTTTGATTTTGTGATGAGTATGCCATCTTGTTTTAGGGTTCCTGTAGCAGGATTCATAGCACTGACAACTTATCTGGCTTATTTTTGTTTTTTGTAGAAATCGTTGATGTTATGCGGTAAGGATTCAAAATCGTAAGAGTTTGTTGATTTGTTATCGGGGGAGTAATTGTATGAAACACTTGATTGACGGTATGATGTACTAGGATATCGTTGTGACTGATTGGTATCTTTTTTCTTATTTCCAGAGGGTGAAATAAAACCAATGACAAATCCGATGACCGCACCACCAATGATACCAAAGGTAAGGATGACGATGAAAAAACCATTGAT
>CAZYLG010000173.1:0-3945 GCA_964648565.1 uncultured Thermoplasmatales archaeon | reverse complement strand
CTTACATCTAGATATAGATGATTGAATAGAAAAAATCTAGTTTCCGAAGTACTGACTATAAATAGAAAAGTTGATATCTGTAGAAAAGAAAACATAATTAACATTATAAAATCACTTGAGTCTGCATAATACCCCGCACTAACGATTGTTGTGTAGAATAGCATACCCAGAGAAACCAAGAATAAATGAAAACTCCAATTCTTTCGTTTAAATAAACCAATGCCAGATACTATTAAAAGAATAGCTGTGAGAAATTCTGCGATTAAATGATATATGATTTCTATTGATCCTGTTTTTAGCTCAGGTATTTGATTTGTAAGTGTAAAAATGGACCACATACCTAACATAGTAATTCCGATGAATATTGCATATGTTGCTGAGAGTGATCTTAGTTGTATATTCATTTTTAGCGGATAGATAAATGATATTGATAATATTTCCTATTATATTTCACCATACGTGACAAAGCAGAATCATCAGCGTATTGTTGATGTGGTATCCAAGATCTATCTGCTGGAACTACTACAAAAAATGCTTATAAAAAAATAAATAAAAAAAGAGGAGGAGTGTTACTCTTCAAAAACTCGTATCGTAGGTTGTAAAATATATCGATTGTTACCTGTTTTATGAACTGATTCCTTAATGTCAAAATCTAAAATTAAGGTTGTTGTTTCCTGAGATTCGATAATGAATTGATGAACCAACTTAATAGTTTCTGAAGGAATTTCAAGATCGTATTCTACTCCATCAATAGTTACTAACGCTTCATCAATATGCAGTCTAATTTGAGTATAAACACCAATGTTTAAACTAGCATTACCAAGAATATCCGTGACATTTTCAAGTTGAATAAGATCAAATTGTTGCGACTCATTTACAACATTCACCCACTCAGCACTACTGTTGTTACCACCAGCAGCAATATGAACTTCCACATATGAAATAGTAACAAGAGCTTTAGATATATTCAATTCACCAGGCGCATCAGTAATCTTCAAACTCAACGTACCTTTTTCAGTGCTCACACAACCAGTAAAAAAAGTTGCACTTATCATCAACAATACAGCCAATATTAAACCAATTTTCTTCATAATTCATTTCTCCTTTATTTCAAATTTCTAATACTTTATGGCCATCCACTACCATCAGAAATGCCATCCCCAGCATTTGGTGCAGGGGAATCATGTCCTGAACCTGAAGAGCCATCTCCACTTGGACCATTTGGTGAATCATATCCGCTACCATCAGGAAAACCATCACCTGAATTAGGCGCAGATCCTTCATATCCGTTTGTTCCATTTGCTATTGAATTGCTGGTCATAAATACCAGTAGAACAAGGCTTCCTATTACTATTCCTACTATTTTTTTATTCATTTTTTCACCTCAAATTTCTTTCTTTTTTTATATCATTTCTCCAATGTCAATTTCATCATTTTCATCTAATAGAACATCATCAATCTCACTAGAGATATCTGATACGGTAATATCTTCTCCATCTATTATTTGATCATCTTCAACAGGTTCATTTGTTGCAAGATGATAGATGAGAACTGAAGAAAGTATGAGAATAAGCACGGAGAGTACGGTTAATAATATTTTTTTCATCAGCGACCACCACCTGGACTATTTGATCCATCATTATTTCCGTGTCCTGGTTCTTTTTGTCCACTTCCAGGATTATTATTTCCACCGTTATTTGATCCACTTCCATTGGTTCCATTACCCTCATCATCAACATTATTGATTTTATTCTGCATTCTCTTTATTAACTGATTATATACTGGGTTATCTGGAAAATCCTTCATTCTCTGCAATCTATTCTTAAATCTATTTTCCTGTCGTTGTTGAAATCCTTCACTTGCATTTTGAACCTGGTTCTGTGATTGTATCTTATTTTTGATTTGCTGCTGTTTTAATGATGAGAGAAAGCTGAATTGATTTCCTTTTTCACTTTTATTGATCCTCATAGTGATATTTTGTCGTAGCTGCTTTTGTGTCATAGATCCATTTTGATAATGATGGATACATTCACTTCCGTTTACTCCAAGGATGTTCCGAAATTGGTTGCTATTGTATTGTCGTATTTTATTTTGGATGGAATTAGAGATATTCTGAGTTTGATTACACGTCATGTTTCTTGTTTGTTGCTGTATTTGATCTTGTAGAGAATTATTTAGTAAACCTCTTATGGTTTCACGAAAATCCTTGGTAATATTTACCGCATCATGTTTCAAATCGATGAACACGCTGACAGCATCAGAGGCATTGGGATCAGTCGTACGAACCTCTTCTAGTAAAAACTCAAATTCTGCGAGGATAACTTGAAGATATATAGGATCCACCTCTGAATTTTCAAGGAGTGTTAAAATTTCTCCTCCGGTGTTAATATTTTTAATGATTGCTTTTTCAAGTTGTAATAGCCGAATTTCAGATCCTAATTGATTGTTCATTATTTCTGTTTGTTGTTGGGTTTCTGCATTGATGTCAACTTCGTTTGATGTAGTTATAGGTTCATCAGCAAACGCTAATGGTATCATAGCGCTTAACAGAATGAACACGGTTAAGACATTCATTATTTTTTTCATGGTATCACAACCTCAATGAAACCAAATTATTATTGTTTGGCTTCGCTAAGTATATTGGTTGAAACAACATATATATTCTCACCGGAACAAACCGGAACAAGGTGGAACAAAAGGGAAATCTATTGTTTTTTTAGTCGAATAATATTTGACATACCAATTTGTTCTTTTTCAATGATTCCTTTTAACTCCAATCTTCGGATGTTTCTTGAAACGGAGGCTTTTGGCATTTGAAGTTCTCGTTGTATATCTGTTTGTGTTAGAGCAACATTGCTTTGCTGTAAAAGATGTAATATTTTTTTCTGACGGTCATTCAATCCCTTAAAATCATGTTGAAGTTGTTTATCTTTTTTATGAGAAAATATTTGTTTTTCTTGTTTATCAAAGAAGAAAAGTACGATAAAAAAGCAGATAATTAACATAATAATTATACCAATGAGAATGAGCGATAAACTATCTAAGTCAAACAATGTATCTGTTTCTAAAATCTTCTGTGTTTGATATTGAACTACAATGGATAAAGATTCATTACTTCCGTATCCTTTTACAACAAGATTATCTGATTGTTGAGTGATAAGTGTTGAGCCAGATGAATATACTGATCTGATTTCAGCATGTTCAGGTAACATAATTGAAAAGAGGTAATCTGTAAAGGTTACTTTTTTTGTGATATTTAAGGTCCAAAGACTTTGTGTTTTTGATGTATATTCTTCTACGTCTTCAATAAGAAAATTTGGATAATTTGTATTTCCTTCTATGCTTACAAAACCTGCATTGTCCACAGTAATTTCCAAATCAGCATAATAATCAACTGCTTGGGTTGATGGCAGTAAGAATGATACTATCAAAAAAATGGATAATAGGGTTAAAACAATGTTTTTTGATTCTATCTGGCAGGACATTGTAGATTTGAATGAATTGAACATTTAAATAATTTTAAAATATCAACGTTTCATAAAAAAATCTTTGCGATCAGTTGTATGTGTTGTTTCATCCATCATTGCAGGATGATTTTTAACAGATTCTTTGAACTAATCTTTTTACGTTAAAATAAAAATTACATTACCTGTTATCACTGTATTTGTCAATTAATTTGTTAAGAGTATTGAAGAATTAACAAGTGACTCTAACGGGGGAGGGGCTGATTTTATGCTCGACAAAAGAAAATTCGTCTATTTTAATAACTCCGTGATATGTATTATTGGAGTGTATCCTCAATTTATAAAATTTTAAAAAAACTTTTATTTCATCTATCTGTGGTTCTTAAAAAATTTAATGACTCCAAGGTAGTAAATAGCAGTAAAAATGGATATGATGCCTCCTCCCCACCATTTTTTCCCGGTATGTTTTAGCAATTATTGA
>CAZYLG010000172.1:0-4002 GCA_964648565.1 uncultured Thermoplasmatales archaeon | reverse complement strand
AGATCTGTTCCTGCAGAGGTCCAAGGGTTCGAATCCCTTCCCCTGCATAATTTTTATTAATTAGGCCGATAGCATTAGTAATATCCAATTTCAACACTTGTCGGAGTTGTTAATAGTACAATGATGATTGTTATCATTAGTAAAGAACTTCCAAGAATCATGCCATATCGGCCATAAGAATCACCCTGTTTTTTTGTAATGTAACCTAAAACAATTGCTAATATACTGAGAATTATACCAATGACCATGCCACAGAGTCTGTTATCAATGAAGGAAAAGAAAAACCAACCAATAAAATAAAAGAGTATACCTAAAACTGAAAAAATTATTGATGCAATTCCAAGTTGAGTATGCTCATTTTTAGCATCCATATACTTTGTAATTATAAATATGTATATAAAAATACGTTAATTGTTTGGGAAATACCAAATAATAATTTGATAATATAATGAGTTATTCCAACTCTGAATTTTGAGGTAATTGTAATCTATTAAAATTGAAAAATTAATAGGATTCAATTTTTTTTATTGAATATATAAAACAAACTGGCAATCAGGATGATGGTGTAAACAAATCCAATAACCAAATGAAGGTAATCAGTTGAACCATTAGCAAGAACTTCTTTCAATGCGATAAAACCCCAGAAATTTGGTGCTGGAGAAAAGATATATTTTAGATTATCTGAAATTAAGAAGGTGAATAATGGCAACATGTAGATGGTTGCAGATATTTTAAAAATTGCAAAAGCCTGCACCTTGTTTGTTGCAAATGAACTAACAAGCATTGCTGAAAAGGGAGTTAACAAGCTAAATAGCACTGCGATTGGAATATAGTGAACATAGGTAAACTGGGTGTTTTCAATTAATCCAGACAACGGTGGAAAAATCAAAAGAACGATAAATGAAAAAAAGGTTAGAAATAACATTCGGTAAACAAGATAGGTATTTCTTGAAATCGGCATTACACGAAGAACCGTCAATAGATGTTCGTCCTTTTCATCTAAAATAAGAAAAGATACGATGAACCCATATAAGATTGGAATAATGGTCACAAATAACAAAAAGAACACAATGAAATTTCCTGTTAGTGGAATCGATCCTTTTAAACTGGGCGCTACGAATTGAACAAGAATCTGTGAAAACATTATAAGAATTACGGGGTAAAGAATAGCAAGTGATATCAACAGTTTATCTCGAATAATGTTTTTAAAATCATTTGATGCCAATCGTAATACTGCAATCATTCTTTTTACCCTCCTTTCACAATAATATATTCATAAAATGCTTTCTTTGCAAGTATGTATAAAACGATAATCCAAAGAAGTTGATAGAAAATTCCATACAAAATCTCCCAAAGTTCAAGACTGACTGTTTGAAACACGCCATCAAAAAGAATGAATGAGGCCTGTGTTGGCCATAGATAAAACAACGGGTTTTCAAAAAGACCAAACATATCTAGTAATGGTGGAAAGCTTAAACCAAGAAAACCAATGATCATTCCAAGCATATATCCATTCACACTTTGGACCCGTGAGACAAGGATGAACCCAATAAGGATTAACATCACTGAGGTCAATGTAATTCCTATTAACAAATATCCCAAATTGAACACGGTTTCATTAAAAATCCTCATCAATATCATGAATGCTGAAGCAGAAATAAGGGAAAGAATGGTTAAGGAAATGATTTTTGATAATAGATAATCATCTGTTTTCATTGGGGTGATTACCAATGCTTTCAGAACATTTTCTGATTTTTCAAAAAGTACTAACGCACCAACAAAAACAATACCAATTACTGCTGGATCAAAAAACAATAATACAGAGTGAACCTGTGATTGATCTTGTAATGATTGTACGGCCTGTGTGGAAAGAAAATAGAGGATGACACTTAGAAGAGAGATATGAATGATTTTATATCGGTAGAGAAGAACGAATTCCCAATGTAGCATATGTTTTAGATTATTCATCTAATCTGCCTACCTGTTGCTTTAATAAAAATATCATCTAATGTTGCTTCAGCACTATGAATAGTTTGAACAGTATCTAAGTGTAAAATATCAATAAACTCTTGATTTTCTCCGAGATTTCGTAGATTAAACTCCTTTTTTATCAATTGAGTGTCCTTGAGATATTCAACATTTACGATTTTTTTCCCATGCCTTAGTTTTAATTCCCGAGGGCTTTCAATTAAGTTGAGTTGTCCATCAACAATAAAGCCTACTCGATCGCAGAGTTCATCTGCATCATTCATGTTATGAGTGGTTAAAAAAATGGCTTTTCCCTCATCTCTTTGTTCTTTAATGATGTTTTTTATTAATCGTGAGCTCACTGGATCAAGACCGGTGGTTGGCTCATCTAAGAAAAGGATTTCTGGATTATTAAGTAATGAACGAGCAAAATTTAATTTTGATTTCATCCCTTTGGAAAACGTCCCAACTCGTTGATCAGCATCTTTTTCTAATTCAACCTTTTTTAAAAGATTCATTGGCGATATTGTTTTTTCCTTATAAAATGATGCAAAAAGTTCTAAATTTTCCAGAGCCGTTAGTTTTTGATAATGATTTGGAAGTTCAAATCCCACTCCAATCTTGTTGTATATGTTAATATTCCAATCTCTTAGGTTTTCACCTAAGAGTTGGACAGTTCCATCATAGTTTTTTAAAAGACCGATAATGATTTTTTGTGTGGTGGTTTTTCCAGCACCATTAGGGCCAAGAAACCCAAAAATTTCTCCTTTGTTAATGCTAAAAGAGATGTTATTTACAGCGTTTTTATTTGATTTGGGATAGCTAAATTTAAGGTTTTCTACAACGACTGCTGCTGATGAGATATCGCCTTTTTTTGTTGTGGCACGATCTTTAGGAAAGGAAAATATTCCTGCTGTTTTGCAGTTTGGACAGGTAATTTCTATACTTTCACCGGGATGTCCTTGAACTGAAATAATAGTTTTACAATGAGGACATGAAACCTTTTGTTTGATGAGACTGGATCTTTCCATTGATATCCACCATTAATCAATCAGTAATGATTACGTATGATTATTATACTATTGCCGTTCATGTGGGGTTTAATTAAAAATATGAGAATCATTCTGTGAGAGGCACACTGTTTTTCAATCAAATTAAAAATTACGTCTAAACAAAGAATAAAATGGTAATGTTTTTATTGATAACCAGATAAAAGAGTTGAAATAAGTCGATTTTCTGCTTTTCTTAAATGTTCAACTGTTGTTGATTTACTTAATGATACTTGTTCAGACAACATATTTGTATTGATTCTTCGTGGATACTCATAATATCCACTTTCTAACGCCTTAATCATAATCTCTTTTTGTTTTGGAGTAAGACATTGAAGAAAATCGATTCCATGAAGAAAGTTCTTCGTAAAACTTATTTTTTCTATTGTTCCAATGAGTTTGTATGCCTTTGCAATCTTATTGATATCTTTTTCATCACCAATTGCACTGATAACAAGTTCTCTTCCATTCATTCGTGATGGTACATCCCAGATAACATTAACATTGAATTTTTTGGTGATGTTGCCTAATTTTGAAAGATAATGAACAGGCATTTTTCCTTTCATTAAACAAGTTATTGAGCGATCATCTTTTTCGATTGTTGAGATGATTTCAATACTATGACACTCTTCAAGTTCTTGAATCCAATGATTTTGTTTCATGGTAATTTTTACTAAGAGAAGTTTAAAATATTTTTCAATATCAATTTTTAGAATATCAAAAACTTCCACTGATTCTATAGAGTCAAGTGGTAAAACCTTTTTCATAAGATCGTAAAGGAATGGATGTATATTGATTGTAACAGTCATTTTTTTCATATGATGGTATATGCATAATCTTTGGCCCATAATAATGTTTTTAAAAGGCATAAGAACAGTTCAGCATAAATGAATAGATTAAGTTTTTTGAGTCTTCTCCATTTTTGGGTTCATGTAATTTCTTCGAGAAATTGTTATTTAATTATCAATTCTAGTGATAATTTAAT
>CAZYLG010000171.1:0-4026 GCA_964648565.1 uncultured Thermoplasmatales archaeon | reverse complement strand
ATATTTGAATCTTTACTGCGTTTCTTGATTAAATCAAATAATTTTTTCCTATCTACATATGGAAAAAAGCTGAAAATAATTACACAAAACATAAAGAAGTTGATGCTGATTTTTTTGTGGTTCATGCAAGACATGAAAATCAATCCTAAAGCGAAAAGAGTGACTGGGGTGTATTTCCTGAATGTATAAAAACTGGAAAAACAATTATTGCAAATGGAGATATCATATCAAAAACCGATGTTGAAAAATTAATGGATTGCGCCGGGGTAATAATCCGTAAGTCTGCACTTGCAAATCCACGTATTTTTACTGAATTAAAGAATTGCCATTACGACCCATTGATGCAATAATGAATGAATACAATCTATTACTCAAAAAGAGAAAGAGCCCGAATAAATATAAAAAAATATTCTGAATTGTATTAATCAGAGAGGAATTTTGAAAGAATAAATGTATCTACTTTATTTCTTTTGTAAATTATTCGTATATCTTTCTTCAATTATAATCCAAACTTTTTACTGTTTTTCTTTTCTTCTTTATGCGTATCTTAACATTATTTACGTTGTCTTTTAAGTTACACTTTATCACCTATCATGTATCTGACATTTTTCATATATTAATCACCCCAAAAATACAATTACAAATCTTCTTTTTCCTTATAACTGGAAAATGTTTTTTAACACATTGTTCAAATCTTAAGCATGAAGAAGATGAAAAAAATGGTGGGATATGTTGTTTTGTCTAATCCATATCAGACATACCATCAGGATATCCGCCAGGCATTCCTCCTTGTAGACTACCACCGCCTTTGGAAGCAATAACATCATCAATTCGAAGTATCATCGTTGCTGCCTCTGATGCAGCTTGAACTTCTTGTAAACTGACACGCAAGGGTTCAATGACTTTCATTTTTATCATATCTTTAATCTTTCCTTCAAAGACATTGATGCCATCATATTTCTGTCCTTTGCTATGGGCATTGCGTGCTTCAAGGACCATGTCAATTGGGTCAAGACCTGCGTTTTCTGCAAGTGTTTTTGGGATGATCTCCACTGCATCAGCAAATGCTTCAATGGCCATTTGTTCTCGCCCACCAACACTTGGTGCATACTCACGAAGAGACATAGCTATTTCAATAGCTGCGGCTCCACCACCAGGATTAATCTTTCCATCTTCAATAGCCCCTTTAACCACAGATAAGGCATCATGTACTGCCCGTTCAAGTTCATCCGAGACATGTTCGGTACTTCCACGGATCAAGATTGAAACAGCCTTCGGGTTCTTACAATGGGTAACAAAGGTCATTTTGTCATCACCAATTTTCCGTTCTTCTACGATACCTGCATTTCCAAGATCATTAATCGTCAGATCATCAAGATTAGAGATGATTTTCGCTCCTGTTGCCTTTGCAAGTTTTTCTACATCGCTCTTTTTTACTCTGCATACCGTATAAATACCAGCTTTCGCAAGGAAATGTTGAGCGATATCATCTACACCCTTTTGACAGAAAAGAACATTTGCACCACTACGTTTTACTCTTTCAACCATTTTCCGTATCATTGACTCTTCTTCGTCAAGAAATCCTTGCAGTTGTGTCGGATCCTGAATTTGGATTCGAGCATCAACCTCTGTTTTACGTACTTCCAATGCGACATTGATCAAAGCAATTTTCGCATTTTTAATGAGTGTTGGCATATCTTGGTGAACTCGTTCTTTATCCAATATGATACCGTCAATAATTTCAGTTTCACTGATGCTGCCTCCTTGTTTCTTTTGGATTTGAATGTTATCAAGATCAACGATATTTTTCGCATCACGTTTTTCTGCAACTTTTATCACTGCATCTACAACAACTTCTGCGAGATTATCTTTTTCAAAACTAGATGCTTTACTTGCCATGGATGTTTTTGCTATGTCTTTGAGTATTCCTACATCATTCGTTTTGATGGTAATCGCAAGCTTTTGTAGAACCTCAGCAGC
Source organism: uncultured Thermoplasmatales archaeon (assembly GCA_964648565.1). GTDB lineage: Archaea > Thermoplasmatota > E2 > DHVEG-1 > DHVEG-1 > EX4572-165. Next base: position 2,046 of record CAZYLG010000171.1, on the reverse strand, counting down.
TTTTTTAGAAGCAAGTTGATATCCATGGTTGATAACAGTTGGATGGATGTTCTTTTCAAGAAGTTCGCCTGCTTCTTTAAGAAGTTCACCTGTGAGGACGACCGCTGTTGTCGTCCCATCACCGCAGCTTTCATCCTGCGCCTTGGCAACTTCGACAAGCATTTTCGCTGCCGGATGTTCCACATCGATTTCCTTAAGTATTGTTGCACCATCATTTGTTATTACAACATCACCCATTGAGTCCACAAGCATTTTATCCATGCCTTTGGGGCCAAGAGTTGATTTCACAGCCTCTGATATAGCACGGGCCGCGGTAATATTGTTTGCCTGAGCTCCTTTTCCTGTTTCTCTTGTTGTTCCTTCTCTTAGAATAATTATTGGTTGTTGTCCAGTCATCATATTGATTTCACCTCTAACTAGATCACAAACAGTTTCATAGTCTACTTTTTAAACTATTGAGCGTCCATCTTGATCCAAAATTTGTTTAACCAATTTTGTAATGCATGGTCATCTGAAATATGATTATTCCAGGCATTTTGGATATCAGCCCTTGTAGATTCTTTGGTGAATAGATCTGAACGGCAAAACACACTCCATCGATCCAAATTCCAATTCACTTTGTAAACGCATTCTCCACATACTAAAAACCTTGTCCCTAGCATCGGGTGATGATATCTCTGTAACATGCCTAATTTCTTCCCACATTCTTCACATTTAACCATATTATTTCTCCTGAAAATATGAATTTAAGTGTAAAAATCATACTTAATTTTTTAATTATCAGATTCTGAATTTTTTCTTTTCTTCTCGTTCATTGGTAAACTGTTAAATGATCAATCCGATCTATCAAATATTGTTCTTTGAAAATCATCTTCTTCTGATAATTGACGTCGTTTTCGCTTCCTCCAATCCATATCGTTTTCAAATAAGGTATGTTCTGTTTCTGAATTCATTGTTTTCACCTATCATTTCCAAAAGTTATCTGATAATAGGAGTATGCAGCAAGCAGTATATAATGTTGTGTAAAAAAGCATATAAAGGTGTAAATTTATTACTTTTTTGTGTAACTTATGACGAAAAGAATGCGCATGAATATTTCATTAACCAAAGAAGAAAATGAACTTATCAAGAAAATCGCGAAAGAAGAACATCGTCCATACAGTAGACAGATCGTATATATGACATATACCTATATAAAAAACAAGGAGAAGGAGATCAAGAGAAATAAAGGAGAATATAATGAAGAATAACCTTAAAAAGGAAAAGGAGAGAATGACTGCAATTTCCATACCACAACTTAAAGAAATGGCAACTACAAAAAAATTAAGAGATATTCTCAAAAACTACATAGAACATGAAAAAATATCTAGTGTTAGAAATGCTTGGATTGAATATTTTTTTGATGTAAAGAAACGTAGACAATAGATTTAAAAGACGTGGAAAAAATGATGAGATGGTTGATGTGAAAGTTACGTGTGAAAATTGCGAATATAGTTGGGATTATCTCGGTAAAACACAATGGTATTTAGCCTGTCCTAAATGCAGAAATACAATAAATATTAATGAATTAACAGAAAAACGTAGAAACAAGATGAAAAAAGAAGAGTCATGATAGGCTCCTTGAAGAAATTTTTGAGTTTTGAAATTATTTCGTTTTTTCAGATTTGATCTGTTTTTCTTCTTTTATTAACAATAGTATTTATCATTATCATTAAAAATTTAGTGAATATTTAGTGAGCAAGAATTGACAAAAATATATGTTACCTTGGACTGAATTCCTGTAAGTACTATCTTAAGGTTTGAAAATTCTTACTTAAAAATCCAACAGATTATAATTCTTATTACAACTTTTATAATATTAATCCAATGTAGAATTGAGCAGATCGAAGAGAGGAATGAAAAAAAGAACAAGACATCACTTTGGATTGAAATTCCCGTTTTATTATAATTGAAGATTATTTTGAATGTGTATTAACTAGATGTTTGGTCATATCCGACATTCCGCACCCAGTTTCTAAAAAAATCCTTATTTTTTTCTCCATATCA
>CAZYLG010000170.1:1507-4030 GCA_964648565.1 uncultured Thermoplasmatales archaeon | reverse complement strand
CTGCTTTTACGGTTCCTCTGGAAATAACTACTGCGCTTTCATCTATTTTTTGAACGATTGATTCAATCAGTGATTTATCCACAACAACAGATTCGTTTATTGGTTGATCTGGACTTGACAAATAGGAATCTAGAAATGATTTTTCTTCTAATTTCGTACGATTTATCTTTGAATCTAAATGATCAAAGGAACGTGATTCCAACGTACTCAACAGTTCTTTAGTGGTAGATATCTTATCAGCATACTGTTCAACAGGATGAACAAAGGGAGGTTCGTCTGTATCTTCCTGGAATTCATCAGATGAACCATATGATGTAGTTATATCTTGTTGACTACTTTGTGCTGAAGCAGCTGTTGGTTGTGGAATACTTTTATTTAATTTTGAACTCAGGTTTTGTTTGATATCTGATAATGATTGGGAAAAGGTTTTGAAAAACGTTGAACTTGTTGATCTGATCTTGGATGTCGTTGTTGTCGGCTTTGGATGTGCCGATCCAAAAGAGGGTAAAGATATTTTTTCGATTTCCATTTTGGTTTTTTTATCTGTTATAGCAAAATCAGTTGGTATGAACAGGTATAACCGATGATCAACGATAAGAACTAAAAGCAATAAAGAAAAGACGATATAATGGAAAATATAGGATAAAGAAATAGGTGATGTTGCAACTCGAAGTCCAATACCGCCTAATAAAAATAAGGTGAGTGGAAAGGAATAGAGTAAATATCTCTTTGATAAACGAATATGAACTGCTAATTCCATTAAAATAATCATTGTGCCAATAAATAATAACTGAGTGTTATCTAATCCTGAGAAAGCATAAAAGAAAGTAAGATCAAATAAAAATGATGGAGTGTATGCACTCATAAAAAAGAAAATAAAAATAAATTTCAAAAGAGTATAACAACTAAAAAATAAAAAGAAATAAAGAGGCAAATACCAAATATAATGATTACTTTGATTCATAGAATACCTGTTGAATTTGATGCGTAAACGGTGTTTTCTTTCCAATCACAATTGTTGCAATGAGCGCGCTAATAAAGATTGAGATATCAAGTAAAAAGGGAGGTAATTGAGCTTTGATAGTTCCATCAATCCAGGGGATAAGTAGCGTGTTTTCTCCTCGATTCATATCACTTCCCGTGTATTCAATAAATGTTTCTGTGGTATCTCCAGCTCTATCTGAAGAGACCACATGTAATTCAGAAAAATACGTTGATTTGAAAACAAAACGCACTTCAAGCTGACATCGATCCGCTACTGTTTTACTACTTGAGGAATGAGAAACATAGCAAGCTTCTTGTACTAATAAGGAAGTATTTGAATTTTCAGTAAAAGTGTTTAATTGCTCAAAAGTTTCTGGATCAGCATATTGTTGGAAAACAAAGGAGTGAAGAACAATACCATTTTCTTCAAGATTAACTTGGACTTTTTGAATATCCATCCATGAATTATAATCTGACAAGATAAGTTTTACCCTTATTTGATCATTCACTGAATAGATATTGATATCAGCATAATTCGGTGGTACATTGATAACTCCAACTCCTGCACTACCTCCACCATCTGCTGAAACCTGAAAAGAAAAAATAAGAGCAGAAAATAAAAGAAAAATAGTCAAAAAACTTATTTTTCGATGAATTTTCACCGACGTTCACCTCGACCATAAACCAAATGATTATAAAGCATATATCCTGCAGCAAGAATCAATGCTAATAAAACAATAAGAGTAACAGGAGAGGTTACTCCAATAGACGAAGGTTCTTCAGTCATGGCCGGTGGTCCAACATCAATACGTGTTGTAAATGTTTTAGTTCCCTCTTCAGACTCAACAGTATATGTGATAATACCATCTTTATTCTCACTTAATGCTTTAATTTTCAAACTGATTACTTGTTCTTCAGCATTTGAGGATTCAACAGTGATTGGAAACTCTGTTTGTTTACCGTTTTTTGTGATTTGAAGGAGAGTGATATTATCAGTTGTATCAACAGAAACGGTTGCTGAACCATCTCCGGATAAATATGCATTTATCGTTCTTGTTTCTCCTTCATGCATCGATATCCTTCGTTGATGCTGAAAAGAAAAACCAGTAACAGGATCTAAGGTGGTAAGCTCAAAATTGTTGTGTCCTACAAAAATATTAATGGTGGGAACATCAAGAACTAAAGCTGTTTGTAAAGAAATAGCCGTGCCAGATACATCTTGGTCCAATAAATAAAATGAAGAAACTGATGCTGTTGCAGTTCCTTTTTGTTGTATCTGTTGTGGCTTCCAGGAATGCGAGTTTAAAACGAGTTTGTAATTTTGCTTACTATGCGCAGGGATTTGAGAACTAGAATCAGAATAAGTTAATAAATTATCTAATTGTTTGTAATTTATTGATATATTTAATGGTACATTACCTGTGTTTTTTAAAGTAACATAATCACTTGCAGTAGCAGTCATTTGAGTAAAGGGATCTACTGAGAAAGAAATATAATCTCCATGGCTTTTGGCAAATCCTCGTGTTGGTTTTTCTAACG
>CAZYLG010000170.1:0-1497 GCA_964648565.1 uncultured Thermoplasmatales archaeon | reverse complement strand
AAACTGTTAATTCTAACATCCATTGCTCAGAGTAAGAAATTACATCAGGTAAATAGTCTGGAATTCCAATACAAAACGTAATATCATCTGAAGATTTCTGACAATGAGAAGTTTTAATGGTTCCTTCAGCATACGAATCTATTGCTTGCCAAGAAGTATCACTTGCAGCATTGTATTGCCATTGATAATAATTCGTATTGTCTTTATCCGTTGGAATGCTTGATCCTTGATACATTATAAGCTTTGCTTCATTGCTTAAGTCTGTTAATCCATTGAAAGATACAGTATGCCAAACACCAGCAACAATGATTGGCTGCCCATTATCAAACTGAGGATATTGACCAATGATTGAAATCTCAACTGCTATATCCTCATCTGCATGTATTGGAGTATTTATCAAAAAAATTGATAAAAATATTAAAATACTGATTAAATTTCGCGTTTTGTATTGAATCCCATCACCTCATTTTTATTTGTTTTTAAAAATTGAATTGTTATTGTACCCATCCAATTATACAAAAAAGGAGATGGTTATTAAAAGGTTTCTATCTGTTTACTTTTTGTTTGTCATATGAAAATAAGTGTAATAAAAAAGAATTTTGAAAAAATTATTCTTCCTGAGTATGAAGATGATAATATAGTGGAGATGTGTATTCTCCTGCTAATTGTCCATCTGGAATGTAACATTGGTATTCAATATTATTTGTACTCACTGAATTATTCGATGGCGAACATGAATGATATTCAGTCATTCCATCTTGACTGCCGCCATACAAATAGACGTTGCTTAAAAGAGTTTTAAAAGAAGATCTATCCCCGCCACGAACATAAACATTTGATTTATTAATAGTATGACTTGTTAGATGTTCATGAACCAGATCATCCATATCCACAGATAAGTTATAGTTTCCATTGGAACAAGTCACAATCTCGATATATCCACTCCCATTTCCATCAGCAGCTGAAAAATTTGCTCCGGGAAATCCAACAATACTTGGATTTTCTGCACTTACTATTTCAGTGTAACGATACACACCAAATTCATTTTTTACCCAGGATTGATACCCTTCTTGATCCACAACTGTGATATTGAAATTCCATGAATGATTATTATATAATCCATATCTTGAAGAATTTCCTACAAGAGTATCATTAGTATCCCATACAGATCTATTACCTGGTGCATAACGGAATTGTTTATTGGGAATAAATGGAAAACTAATATTTCTTGCCTCAGTTATTCCTTCTAAACCGTAGAGAGTATCATTAACTACTCTTGATTCAGCACTTCCAAATGTTACTTCTACATCGGGCCAGAGATATCTAAACACTGGGTTATCAGATGTTTCTGTCGTGTTTTCGTATTGAATTTTCAAATTGAAATTTCCACCCTGAGTTTGATTATAGTTGGTTGATTCAGTTCCATTGTCATACCATGAAGTAAGATTAATGAATTCAATATCTTCCCATCCCTGATCACTACTTATATTTATGATA
>CAZYLG010000169.1:0-4082 GCA_964648565.1 uncultured Thermoplasmatales archaeon | reverse complement strand
ATCTAGAGTTCATTCTATGAATCTTATAACTATTGAACTTTTTTTGAAAGTACCGTAAAAAACCAACAGTTTCCATGGGTTAAGTTCCCTAGTTAACAACCGTACTTATATAAACCACGATTGACCACCATGCAGTATGGTATTATATCATGTATCGAAGCAGGGCAATCTGCGATAAGTGCGGAAACGAGTGGTTGGTGCGTGCTAGAAAAGGAAGACCCAAACCACCTGCTCATTGCCCGAACTGTGGTTCTACGTGTACACGATTGATGAGTTATTGGAGGTTAGGTTGATGGAACATGATGAACTCAAAGAGACCAACATTCGAAGAAAACATACTGAACCATCCGATTTGCATGAGATACGTACTCGAGTACCACAGAAGTTATCTCCGTTTTATCAGCATCAATCGGTTTTCGGTCCACTTTGTATTCCGTACAAACCTGTCGGTTATGCGCAATCACATCTAACAGGTAAGGATACTGCTACTGGGAGTCTATTGTTGAAAGCTCCATTTCAACGAGGATGGTTATGATGGGTAAGAAGAAACCGAGCAGAATCAAGCAATTAGAATATCAACTCGAAAGGCAGAAGACAATCAATGAGGGGTTGCAGGAACGGTTTGATTATATTCATCATAAATATTTGAGGAAGAAATCGGTGTTGAAATCGTATAAAATGGTGATTCGTGATTTGTTGCAGGGTACTGATGAACTTGATGATTTGATTCTGGAAGATGAACCAGATGAGGAATTAATCGGTTACTCTTAGGTGGTAGAATCTTGGTGGTATTGGTACGAGCGGGTTTCAACTCCTGCTCGTATCTTAGGGGAATGATTTCCCCAAAAAAGGTCCGTGTTGGTTTGGGGGGATTAACCGTCCTCCCATTCTTTTCTTTGCCAAAAAAAATCTGAAGGGGGAGCATCCCCACTTCTCCTTCAAAACATGGGTTGAAAAGTAAGGGGTTCTGCTACCAGAAACCGTTTTGCGCTATCTTAAAAGTAAGGAGATTTCTTTCATCAGGTTTATGGATTGATATTGCCTGATTCATCGATGTTCTCATCAAGTGTACCAAAGTTTTTCTTCGGAGGTTCATGATTTTCTGATAACCCCGAATCTTGGTCCACAGTATCCTTTTTTATCAATCTATTGAAAAGCTTTTTCATTTGAGGAAATAATCTACATATCATTGAATCAAACACATCCGAGTGTAATTTATTCCATGTTCAACCGCTTTTTTAACTCTGCTTCATCATACCCTACTTGTACCAAGGTCTTTATCTCCCTTTCAATTGCATTCCGAATGAACCGATTGGTTTCTTCCTGCTTCAGATATCGGTCAGCAGATTCTTTATCGAAGATATAATCCTCTAACTCTCTCATCCTACCCTGCATCTGGATTAACCTCTGTTCCTGAGCGCTTTTCTCCTCTTCCAGTTTCTGGTTGGTCGAGACTAATGAACTGATATTCATCTTCATAGCATCAAGCTTCGGTTCAATCTTGGTCTTTATTTTGGAATAATCAGAGAACACGTTAAGTGCATCACAATATTTGTCGTATTCACTTTTAATCATCCGTTCAAAAACAGAATAATCCGTATATGCCTGGTCTAGTCGGGATTCATGTCCAATCATAAAATCGATGTAATCTTTTCTCATACCTGCTGAACGTAAGTAGGTCTCAAAGTAGCGACGGAGACAATGGGGGCTGTATTTCTTCCGTGCGTACTTCATTCCCAAGGATTTATCCGTCTGGTCGTATCCTGCCTTTCGTAACAGTCGATACCAGCCCTGTCTCATCGTATTTGCATCATAGGGAAAGAGTCGGTTATCTTCCTCGATAATACTCTCAAAAGATACTCTTTGCCCATCTTTAAATGCAATCCATTCAAGATTCTCATGTTGGAATGTATATCCCTTCTCCCCCAATTTTTTCCTGAGTTGCTTCGATTTCTTATAACCCGTTTTAACATAATCTGCCCGTTGCTTAATCCAGGCTTTCAGTAATTTCTGACACTCTTCAGTAAACAAGGAGTACCGATTATAACGACCTTTATTCAGGTAGTCTCGTACCCGGAGTATCCGTTTTTTGATATCGATATCATCCATAGTCAAGGTCACAGCTTCTCCGATTCTTACTCCCGAACTGGCCATCAACAGGAAAAATGCCTTGTCTTTTGTATCTCCATACTGTAAAATCAATTCTAACTCCGAAGGATTAGGTGTTCTTTTTTCCGATACAGCCCTTGGATTCTTCACGCCGTTCCTGCTTTTCACCTCGTTCCAGAATCGAGTCGGTAGGTCGATATACTGATATTCAAGATATTTTTTAAGTGCTGAGATATAAGCAATCTGGGTTTTCTGAGGTTTATCCTGTATGGATATAGCGAACTTTTTGATATCATTTTGAATTGAATCAAACAAATCGATTCGCCTGTCTCTATCTAATCTCCGAGCATCATCAACAATATACTCATCAGGACTGATTTCTAAAAAATTGAAAAACTTCCGAAGATTGCTTCTCATCGAGTTCCTACTGGTCGTCTTACGGTAGGAGTTTTCCAGGAATTCTTCTAACTTATCCATAATCAACTCCAATAAAGAGAGGCGTATTCTATAATTAAAGCTTTTGATAACAGTAATTAAAAAAGATTTAAATGTTTTTTCTGTATTCATTAATTGTTACATCCATCCGCAATGGGAAGGTGTTGAGAAGATGAATGAACCATCATTTAAAGAAAATAATAACGCTCAAGTGCTAGGTTTGCCGATGTATCTAATCATTGTTATGATTGTTGCCGTCGCAGTTATTGCTGCTGTGATCTTTATGATCCCACAGGGTACAAGAATGATGAATGCTCAAATTACAGAAAACGCAGTCATCGCTGAAGACCCAGGTAATGCTAGTGCATATACATTTAGCAATTATGATGTAACGGTGAAAGTTAGTACGAATGATAATCAGGCAAACCCAATTTCTGCAGCGACAGTGACACTTGTTGGATCTGGTGATGCTGCTTCGGGAACAACAGATGCTGATGGTTTGATTACGTTATCTATTACTCCCTCACTTGATGAAAATGTAAATGAGGATAACATTAAACTTACGGTGAAAGCAGCTGGTTATCAAGAATATACTGAGGAAGATGCAGTAACTGTGTATCGGTTAAGCTAAAAAAACTAATGATTAATAAAAAATGGGAAAGATGGGGTAGAATGAAACAAGAAAATTCTTGGTTTTCTCGATCAAAAAAATATTCAGATGAAGCAAATAACCTAAAAAAAGATGTTTCTGAAATGCAAACGTGGATGCGTAATCTTGAACAACAAGTATTGAGTGTTGGCGCCAGGTTAGGTGCTGTTGAAAATAGATTAACTTATTCCTTGAACTCTCTGCCTAATGAAACAAAAGATGAAAAAAATTTAATGTATTCAGAACAACTGATTACAAATTATAATGAGCAAAGTGATAAACAGGTTAAAAATTTTGAAAAACAGTTGCTGTCAGTACAGCAGTCTTTTTCTAAGATCAATCATCAATTAGAAAAGTTAGAAGATTTCAAAAAAAATTCTAAGAAGAAAGTATCTCAATTAGATGAAAAAATTCGGCCACAATCTTTTGTGATGAAGATTGGAAAAAGAGAAATTCCATTGGAATTAACTGGTATCATAGGTGGTTTGGTTGCTTTTGTTGTAGCTGGATTACTCTTTTTTAAAGCATCAAGCATTGTTTTAAATCCTTGGTTTTTAATAGGTATTGGAAGTCTGCTTATAGGAAGTTCATTTCTGAGAACAACTAAAGGTATTAGCATTCTTAAGAAAATAAGTGATGTATTGTTCTCTAAGTCATCTGAATCTCAGATTCATCATTCTGATTCAACGTCGTAATATTACTTTAAGCAGGTCAGTATTGGTTAGGGTTTGATAATTATTGGTTTTAACGATAACATCAAGATAGATCTCATGTAAACCTAATGGTATCTCTGGTTGAATACGTACTCTAGTTTCACCTGATGCATTGGTTGTATTAATCCGTAACTCTGCCTTTTTTAAGTAATACACTAAACGATACCCTCTCAAAT
>CAZYLG010000168.1:0-4113 GCA_964648565.1 uncultured Thermoplasmatales archaeon | reverse complement strand
TAGGTGTCTCAATGAATCTTAAGAAAAATGACAAAATCATTCTTATTGTTGGAGTAGTAATTCTTATTGTAGCTGGTGCAGGTATTGCATTATATAGCGCTCCCTCTTCTGATGATACAATAATAGATACAGATGACACAGATATGGAGTATAAGTATACTTGGACACAACGCACAGGAAGTAAAACAATTGAATCTCCAATGGTTGATAAAAGTAGTGCTTTTGAAGGATCGTACTCAGTTGATAGTACAAGTGGATCTGTCTTAACTCAAGTCACGGTTAATATTGACTGGAAAGATGATAACACCTTTGGATTACTGAGAACAAAGGGAGCAGATACATTAACTGTTGAAGTAAGCCTTGATGGAAAATCAAGAGATGAAACTTCTGAATTAGAAGGAAATCATTCATTCTCATATAATGTAAATACCATGCCGCAAGACGGTAGTGTGGATGCAACAGCTCTGAGTGATGCAAAATCTCAGTTAGAAGAAGAATTCATGGATAAAAACAATGCTGATTTTGATGTGATGCTTAACATTGAAACCGGTGAGCCCTGGTGGAGAGTATTACAAAATTTCAAAGATAAAGGAAATACGGTTGATATCTCAGTTGAATATACATATTACACTCATGAACTCCTTGAACCAGAAGATGATGGTGATGATACCAAAACAACTGGGGATGATGATGTTATTGTAAGTAGTCATCAACTTGGAGAGTTCTATGTTAACCTTGGCTATGGTCGAGGAATGATATAAAAAAAGTTTGTCTTCTAAAAAAATATATCATCCTATTCATTTTTTCCTATTTTTTAGATTTTAAATCGTAGCAATGCTGCGATGCCGCCTAATCCTTCTAATTTTTTTCCAGCATCATGCATGGTGTTAATAATGATAAAATCGCTTTGTTTGTTGTCAGCTTCTTGAACTAGTTTATCGCCTCTTTTGGTTCGTACTAAACTATCCGTGATGACTAATGTTTCTACGGCACTTGCATCAATAGCTCGGAGAACATGATCGAATCCATAGGCAACGAGTCCGTTCTTTTTTATTTCTTGGAACACGGTATCAACGATTTTTGTTTCTCGAACTACTCTATTTTCTTTAGCAATATGTTCAACAACTCCAGATTTCATTGCTTCATGAACTCCATTCATCCCTGCATTCCCTGTTGCATAACTTAAGCATCGATCAAACAATGATGGATATTTATCACGACCGAATGCTATCAGATGATCTCTAGTGAATCCCGGTCCGACAATAACTAAGGCAGTTTCATCGGTCATCTTTTCTTTAATGATTTTAACGATATCTCCAAAATATTGTTTTTCTTTGTTTTCAGATTCATATTGTTTCCCTGATTGATAGGATGCGATATCTGTAATCCATTGAACTCCGCTTTGTCTGAGCACTGCAATGGTTGCTTCATCATTATCCAATGAGACAAATAACACAAATGATCGACTGGTTTGTTTTACTGCTTCATCAAGTCTTTGCAATTCATGGTTTTTCCATTCTTCTTTGACAATAGTGAGTTTATCATTATCTGCAGTAATGTTAAAGGTATGATACGATCCAAGATCTTGCGGTCCTTCTTCAATAACACCATGAATTCGAAGTCTATCAGAAAACTCATGGAATTTCACTTGTTCTACCCGAACTCCAAGTTTCATACGTTTCTTAGATGATTTCTTTGTACGCACTTTATCTGTTGCTTGATCATCTGTTCTGAAGGTGACAGCGATAACTAAATCAGTAGGCTGAATAACATTTGATAAATGCCAAATGTCATCTAGGGTTTCTGCCATCAATTTTATTTTATTATGATCTAAATCTTTGTGAATAATCTTCATTATTTTTACCTTAATATTCTTTTTATTTTTTGTTTTTTGACGTTGAAATAATACGGGATTCACCGGGTGGAAGGACTTTTTGAATCAAGGTTGGTGTTGAATTCAGGAAATGAGAGATTTCTTTTGCGATAGATGACGATTTTTCTGTTCCAGGTTCGATAATAACATATTTTTCACACCATTTTGTTATTGCCGAAGGAGGTCCTCCCATAATTTTTTTGGTATCTTCAATATTGATGATTCCAATGCCAAGCTGCATTTTACATGTACAATAGTTTCGTTTCCCACGTATGATGAATGCTCCTTTTGGAACGAACTCTCCACTTTGAGGTGTTTTACTCACTTGATTCGGAAGAACCCAGTATGCTTGGGCTTCAGCAAATTGCTTCCAAGACCGAGAGTAACAAGCTGAAAACGTACAGGCTTCTTCCAATGCTTCTTGAGGAATACTTAATGGTTTTCCATCAACATCTTTGTTTTTCAAAATACAGCTTGGAGCACCATGGATATCTGCATGTGCATAGCGATCTTCTTTTTCTAAATATTTTTTTATGAGTTGATCATTTGTTTTTGCATCTTTCCCCCCAAGAATAAGATTGCCATTACTTGCAATGCACCAACGATATTGTTCAAACCAGAAATGTTTTTGTGTTTTTTGCTTATTTTGCTTTTGTTTCAACTGTTGTTGAACATGGTTTTCTTCTTGTTTATCTAACGAAGAAATTTTTTGTTTTGTTTTTTCCAAAGCATTGATCGCTCCTTGTTTTTTCCGCGCTAATTTTTTACTTTGATCATAGGATAATTCCGCGTTTTCAGCAACGCTTTTTCGATAATCAATTGTAATAGGCGTTTTCTTCTTGTTTTCATCTGACAAAAGAAGAGTTAGCAGTGGTGAATCTGGCGAATAGTCTTTCACGATTTCTTTTTGATTAAGCATCGTTTCTAGTTCTTTTTTTGTAAGGAGTTTTCTGTTTTTTTGAATCTGTGAAATTAATTGTTCAATGGTTTGGTAGTGAAGATAAATAATATCTCCTTGATGTTTTTTGTCTTGAATTTTTTTATCAAAATCCTTGATTGCTTTTTCTTGTTGTTTTTGTTGACGAATGATTTTTTCTTTCTTTTTTTCAAATGGTGAAGTTTGTGTTTGTTGGGTTTGAACATCAAGAGTTTTTTGGATACCTTCAGAAAAAGAGTTTAGCGGTTTATTTGCCTTATTTTTATAGATGGTGAATGGGAATGGAGTGATTATTTTTTTATTATTATCAATGACTAGTGTTGGAGAATACTTGTGTTGCTTGAATGGTTGAAGGAATTGTTGCAACTGTGTATAAATTTGTTTTCGTTGTTCAACTGATAGAGTTTCTGCAGGGGTTTCTTTTGGAATTGAAAGATGATTGCAGAATTCTTCAGCGTATCTTCCTCCTAAGCTTAATTTCACTGCACAGGTCCGGACAAGATCTGCATCACTTTCTTTAATCAAGGTATCAAAATCTTCAAAAGAAATTGTAAATGGGTTAACTTGACTTGATGGTGGTTGATACATCATATGTGTTCTAATACTTCGTTGTGACCAATGTTGATGTTTTAATGGTATTAGGATAAGTCCATCTTGATTAAGTAGCATACTGTTACCATTTGGAATCAATTCAAAAAGAAGCGTATAGCTTTCCTTTTTTTGAATTTTTATTTTAATAATGCGGTCAAATTCGTATTGTTCAATAGATGCAATTCGGCCATTGGTAATGTGTTTTCTCAAAGTCATAGCAAAGGTTGTAGGTTTCATTGGTGTTTCAAAGGACTGATTTGTTCGGAAAAAAACTCCATTACTATTTGCATATAGTATTTCTTTTTGTTTTGATTTCCTATTATTCACTCGGATAATGACTTCGTCACTTGAAAGTTGATAGATTTTATCGATATAGCTTCCAATGAGGTCCTGCAATTCGAAAACGATTGTGTAAATATCTAAAGCAGCAAGTTGTTGATTCATATGTTCAACGGGATTAAACCATCCGTTCTTTAAAAGTCCTTTCTTTTACTCCTTCATTTTTTACCACGATTATCAACTATGTCATTCATATTCTCAAAAAAAATTGACGTTGTTGTTTTGGAGAAAATCATATTAAGATGTCAGTCTATTACGATATTTAGAAAAAGAGTAATATATTTTCATTGTTGAGGTGGAATGATGGCTAAAAAAATAATGGTTGTTGATGATAACCCCGATGTTATCTTCTCAGTAAAGAGTGGATTGGAAA
>CAZYLG010000167.1:0-4151 GCA_964648565.1 uncultured Thermoplasmatales archaeon | reverse complement strand
TTGATTTGATGAACGTGTTCAACTGCAGGTATTTTTCTTTTTAATCTTGTTTTTCCATTGATTTGTAATCCCTGGTTGTTGATTTCTTGGATATGATCGTTTCTTCCAATCAAAGTAACATCATTTTTTTTAGATAGCATGCCACCAAAAAAGGACCCGATTGCTCCCGCTCCAAGTACTACAATGTTCATTATGTAATACCCACCTTCTGCATACTTTTTCCAATTTCTTCTTTGGTTTTACTTATGAGAGGAGTTAATATTGGCAAAAAATATTGTTCTTGAACATTTTTGATTTCAGAAACCAGTTCTTTCATATCCTGCTGGCAAGTTATTCCGTCACATAGTGCTAAGCAATGATGTTTTTGGATTTCTTTTTGAATGAAATCGTGTATGTTTTTTTGATTTTTTTGAGAGTATGTTACTTGTTTTTTATCAATATACCAATTATCTAAAAAATGCTCAGTCTGATCATACAGTGTTCCATCAAAGATGATGAAATGAATAGCACATCCTCGTTTCATCAAAAACCAACTGGCTAAAAGATCCTTTTGGTTTTTTACCATACAACATACGGTTCCTTGAGTTCCATATGGTAATCCGCCAACTCCCTTAATTTTTTGTAGGAAAAGAAATGCTTGTTCATCTCGAATTTCAATGAATAATTCAACATCAGGCTGATTCAAATCAACCGGTGCATGAAAATGATCGCATACTGCCTGACCAACGTGAACTGCAGCATCTTGACTAGAATACGAATGAATTCCGCTTCTTCGTACCCGTAAAGCAAAAGAGGTTTGTACTGTTAAATGATCTTTCATCAAATGTAACACATCTTCAGTTAACCTTGATAATTCTGAAGATGATTCCCAAACTGGGCTAAATGAAACAATACCAAAGATCTTTTTTAGTATCTCAGATGATTTTTTAATTTTATCAGTATGAAGAAAAACACGACCACGTTTCAACGTAATGTTTACGGGTAAGTTTTCTTGTAAGAAAGCATGCGTAATATTTCTTTTTAAATGATGGGTGAACTGCCGGCGGGTATATTCAGCTTTTAGTCCGATTTCTCCATATCGGATAAGGATTTTAGATTGTTTCACAAAAATCGAAAACAGAGATGATAATACATATAGATTTTGATGAGTATTTTATTTAATAACCTGGCAACTTTTTTATACTATCTTATCTTATAATTTTATTGAGTATGTATTCCCGATCAAAAAACCTATTTGGATTGATTTCAGTATTCTTGATATTTTTGCTGTTGAGTGCTAGTTCAATCACTGCCTGTAAGGACATTATTGCAACAGGTGATGCCACCAATGGAGACTATAATCTTTTGTTAAAAGTAAGAGATCCAAGTAGACCGGGTTTACAAGTACTTACCCATATTCCTAAAGGATACGAGTACATGTATCATCATCCTTGGACTGGAGAACCAATGTCCTTTCAAGTAGACCATGCTTATATTGGTGTAACCTCAGAACAAGATGTTCCTCCAAATATTGTAAAATCAGGCATGGTACTCACCGATGCAGGACTTGCGTTTGGTGATGCTGATTCGGTTTCTCGATGGATTAACCCTACTCGCTATGCTTGGGATGATTTTGATTGGATTAGGTATAGTTGTGAACAATCTGATTCAGAATCTGAAGCAGTTGATCTTTTAACCGTTGAAGCAGTTGACCGATTACATGCAACCGGGGTTTCTGAAAATCTTTGTGTTGTCGGACCAGATAACGGTTATTTAATTGAAGCAGATGCTTACCGATACCATATCAAGGAAATCATTGATGATGTTGATGTTATCTCTAATTATCCTAGGGAATTATGGAATACCCAACTTATTAGATCGCGATTTATTGCTGATTCGTATGATGCAACAATAACAAAAAATGTAGGTGAAAATGGCCTTATTCATTTGAATGGGATTGCACAAATCAAAGTGTTGGATCTATCTACAGATTCAATACTCGTAAGACAATTACCGTTTTTTACAAATATTGGATATCATGATGGAAAACCATCATTTTTCATGCCACCAAAAACAATACAAATTGGAGAATCTAAAACCGTTGGTGATTTTTACGTTTCACTAGAATCTATTTCAGATAACACTGCAATAATTCGGTTAACAACTGCGGTGCATGCATGGGAGCAAGCATTGTTAGACCAAATCGTACCTAAAAAAGGGCAGATCACTGTTTCTGACATGATTGAATGGTCTCGATTAGATTCTGATGATCTTAACGATGTTAGACCAATGTGTGAAGCAACGTATCCTTATGAAGGAGTTGCTATTTATCAAATACCCTCTGAAAACTATCAATTCTTAAGTAAAGGCTGGTTTTCCGCAAATCATGCTTGCAGTAGTATTTATGTCCCATTTCATAATTCAAACACAGATATTTATCAATCATATGAAACCGGTGAATCCGCTCAACTATCCTTTTTTCTTTATCAAAATTATTCAGATGAATTAATTCCTATCATAGAGTCAGTTGAACAAGTGTTTTTAACTGAAAATGCTTTTTTTGACAGTTGGGCAGAACAGGATAGTTCATCACAAGCAATGGTAACAGAGGTCCTAACCACAGTTGATACCAGCATGCAAGAGCAAGCTTGGATCATGCAAAAACTTCTTTATAACATCAGTAAACTTGAAGAAAATAAACAAAAGATATTTTTCAATTATTCAGAATGCTTTTGGAATACCAATTATACTAAGTCAATTGAATCTATGGGGAATAGTCTAACTGAACTATCTTCATTGCATCCAAGTTTCGTAAAAGAAACTTTAATACAGATTATGCAGTCAACTTGTACATGTTATATTAATATTACAGAAATTATCAGCCGTCCAGTGGATGAATTAATTAAGTTATATGAACAAGGAAATCAGTTGTTGAATCAAGAGCAATATACTGAGGCTGCAGCATTGTTTCAGCAAATTATCAGTCAATCTAAAAACTATTTTATGACTAATATTTGACTGGAATTAGGTCCAATTTGGAATAAAATACTTATAGACTAATATAAATTTTTAATTTGATGCGAAATTTAAAGAGAATTCTTGGCTCATCATTAGTCGTGATACTCTTTCTAACTGCTCTTTCTGGTTGTATTCAACCTCCTGAATCTGAGTATGATGTTTTTTCTGATATTGTTTATCAAAACTTACCCGATATTGATCAAAATCTTATTTCTTTAGATGTATACGTCCCTACATCTAACCTAACACACGTGCTTCAAATTGATTTGAAATCCATTAAAAATAAATCGTCGAAACCAGTTCTTAATCAAATTAAAGAAAATAAAGAAAACATCTCATCTGAAAATAATAAGATGCCTGTTATGATATGGGTGCATGGCGGTGGTTGGAGAAGGGGAGATAAGGCCAATTCCCTTGATTATAAAATACCGTTCTTCATCGATAATGGCTGGATTCTGGTTAGTGTGAATTATCGATTATCCCCTGAAGATATTCCTACTGATCCTGCTGAATTAGATCCAAATCGAATCAAATATCCAATTCATAATCAAGATGTGGCAGCTGCTGTTGCATGGGTCTACAACAATATTGAAGAATACGGTGGAAATCCACATGATATTTCGTTAATGGGGCATTCTGCTGGCGCAGGAATTATTGCGGCAATTGGTACCAATGAGTCCTTCCTTGAAGAACATGATTTATCTCTTGATACTATTCGTCATGTGATCTGTCTTGATACTGCTGCATACGACATACGTGAACGATGTGAAACAGGTTCAATGTTATATTTCAATGCTTTTGGTACTGATCCTGCTGTGTGGGATGATGCATCACCGATGTATAATATTGATGAAACTGATGATCTTTCTTCATTTCTCATTGTTACAAGAGGAACAGAAAAAAGAGTTAATCTCAGTGAACGATTTACTCAAGCATTAGAAACCAATGGATCAGAGGCCCAATTACTACATGCAGAAAAATATACTCATGCGCAAGTAAATCAGGCTATCGGCCATCCAAATGATGAAATCATCACCCCAGTATTAATCAATTTTTTAGAGATGAACTGAATAGAAAAATATTTTTCCACCGGTGAAAGTATGCAGGGGAAGGGATTCGAACCCTTGGACCTCTGCAGGAACAGATCTTGAGTC
>CAZYLG010000166.1:0-4168 GCA_964648565.1 uncultured Thermoplasmatales archaeon | reverse complement strand
TATCCGGTTTCTAATTTCTTTTCTATTGATTGAACGGAAGGTTTTTACAGAGGAAGCGTATTTGCGAGTGATTGTATGACCGCGTTTGATTACCAAGATTTGTTAAAAAAAGCAAAAGAATCTATTGAAACCAATCGTGTTTCAGAGGATCGATTCAAACTTCCTGAAGCTGAAATCTTCTATGAGGGAAATACAACGGTAATCAGGAATTTTGATAAAATTTCAGATGCGGTCAACAGAGAACCAGATCGGATCCTGAAATATTTATTAGGCGGTCTTGGTACTGCCGGTGAACGAGAAGGCGGTCGTGTTGTCTTCCAAGGGAAGATTCCAGCTAATACTATTCAAAATAAAATTAAGGATTATATTAACATATATGTTATTTGTTCTGAGTGTGGTAGACCCGACACCCACATGGTGAAAAAAGGTCGGACGACAATGATACGCTGTGATGCTTGTGGAGCTATTCATCCACTGAAATCACAGAAGATAAATGTGAGCAGACAACAGACTATAAAATTGGAAGAGGGAAAAACGTATGATGTTACCATTAAAGATATTGGTAAAAAAGGCGATGGAGTCGCTTACATCGATAAATACATCATCTATGTTCCAGGATCAGTAAAAGGATCTTCAGTTAAAGTTCGTATTGAAAAGATCTCAGGGACTGTGGCATTTGCTAGCATCGTCAGCTCCTAATCCCTTTATTTTTTATTTAAGAAAGTTAAAAATTACACATAACGAAAATTATATAAACTAACTCCCTCATTCTGAATTTGGCTGTCAGACAAATGATGTCTATCGTCATTTATTAGACGCTTTAGAGACATAACATTGATGTCTTTACAGCATCAAAATGACACCAAAAATGTGAGTGACACTATGGAAACCCAGAGAATAACCGTCCGACTTCCCCAAACAGATCTTCACTCTATAGATCTATTCATTAGAGCGGGCGAATTTTCTTCTCGATCTGAAGTCATCCGACATGCAGTTAATGACTTCATCAAAGAATATGCACAACAAGTCATCGAAAAGGCTGAAAAGATGAAAAAAGTGCAAGAATTGGAAATGGCTGTTGAATCCATAGAACCTTACATGAAAAAATAAAATTTACAACATATATCCTTTGAGGAAAGGGATGGGATGCACCCTTTGGAAGGACGTCAACATAAAAAATTGGCGTCCTTCAAACTACCAGACAAGGAGGAATTGAATGGCAAAAAATAGTGGAATGAAAGCTTTTGTAGAAACCGCAATTGAAAATAAAAAAGAAGAAGAAGATAGATTAAAAATTGGCGATGATATGTTTGGTACCCCTCGAATCACCATTGTTGGCTGTGGTGGTGCTGGTGGGAACACAATTACTCGTTTAAACAAACTCGGAGTTAAAGGCGCAACAACAATTGCAATTAATACCGACAAGCAAGCGTTAGACCTTGTAGAAGCAGAACATAAAATCCTAATTGGACAAACGCTTACTCGTGGACTGGGAGCTGGTGGATTTCCAGAAGTTGCAGAGCGAGGAGCTAGAGAATCAGCTCATGAAATTGAAGAATTAATCAAAGATTCAGATCTTGTTTTTATCACTGCTGGTATGGGTGGAGGAACTGGAACTGGAACTGCACCAGTTGTGGCAGAAATCGCCAAGAAACATAATGCAGTAGTTACCTGCATGATTTCCACGCCATTCAATGTTGAGCGCGCTCGATTAATTAAAGCAGATGAAGGTTTAGACCGCTTACGTATCAAAGCTGATAGTACGGTCGTTCTTGATAACAATCGATTATTAGAATTCGTTCCAAATTTACCGATTAACCAAGCATTCTCCGTTATGGACCAAATGATTGCAGAAACCGTGAAAGGACTTTCAGAAACCATAACTGTTCCATCATTGATCAACTTGGACTATGCAGATATGAAAGCAATCATGAACCAAGGAGGTCTTTCTGTTATGCTTTGGGGCGAAGCTGACGAAGATTCCGGTGTTGAAAAAATAGTTCAAGAAGCACTTAATCATCCATTACTCAATGTTGATTACACAGGAGCTGATGGTGCACTTGTTCACATCACTGGTGGTCCAGATATGAGCTTGAAATATGTTCAAGACGTGGCTAAATCATTGACCGAAGATTTGGATTGTTACTCAAATGTTATTCTTGGAGCACGAGTGCTACCAGAATTTGAAGGAAAATGCCGAGTGATGGCCATTATGACCGGAGTGCAATCACCAAACTTACTTGGTCCAAGCAGACAAGCACAACCAACAACAGAAGCACCTATCAAAAAAACAGTGACCAGTTCAAAGTATAACATCGACTTTGTTCGATAAACCGGATGAATAATGTAGGATTCTTTCTTTTTTAGAATCCTTTCATTTTTTATTTTTTTTAAATGATAATACCATAATATTTTGTATCAGACCGTTATCGTAGTTCCATGAAAGGATCGATGATTTAACACATTTTGAAAGGTATCGATATTACTTCCATTGATGACTACCGTTTTGATATGTTCATCATGAATTTTTTGTAAAGCCGGACCGTCAACTACCATATTGCTTCCAGCTGCATTCCAAGCACTCCCATATTTTTTAAGTAACTCTTGTGCAGAAATAGTAGAATATAACCGTGCATTCTCATTTTTTCGTGGATCCTCATCAAACACTCCATCAACATTAGTTGCAATCACAAACAAATCAGCATGAGTTTCACTAGCAAGTTCAGCACCAACAAAATCAGTGCTATGACCTGGTGATGTCCCACCCATAACCACGATCTGTTGATTCGACTGAACTGCTTCCTGCACTGAATGAGGAATTGTATAAATGGTTTTCTGTAATTGACTCGCTAAAAATAAGGCGTTGACACGAGTAACTGCAATCCCAATCGAATCAAGAAGATATTCAGATATGTTTAAAGATCTGGCTCGCATAATATAATTTCGCGCAGGTGGGCCACCACCCACTATCACAAAAATTTTTTTATCTTTTTGTGATAAAAGAAGTTTTTTTAGATTAGTATAATACGAGCTTTTTACATCATCTGCAAGTAACACTGATCCACCAAGTGAAATAACAATTCTCTCCATGATATTATCCTCCTACCCGGTACAATGTTTATCATATCATTTATTTTAAAAGAAAAGGAATTATGCAACTTCTGGACTTGGTCCCGACTGAGCTTGGCCCTTCTTTGCATTCTTTCCTAATCGTACTTGAGGTAATGGAATTGGCGGTGGAAGACGTAAATCCTTTGCAATACCAACTGCTTGAGGAACACACGCATGCATAATTGCAGTATGAATCCCACTAGCGATCTCATCAGGCATTTTATGAGTATCATTCCACTTACTCACCACTTCAGAAGCTTTTTCCCCCTGAAAGACAAGCATTCCTTCAATTTTAATCATACCAACAGCAGCATAACTAGCAGTATATTGAAATTCAATTTTTGCTGTTTGCTCCTTTTCCATTTCCATTCGGTTAATGTTACTGTTATGATCAATACGAACTTTTTTAGGACGAGAAGATAAATCAACGTATCTGCGAGCTTCAATTGATTTTAATTGAATGTTTCCAATATTCATTTTCATAATGATAACCCATAAACAGGGCCTTGTTTTTACATGTTTCGCCGCTAAAAAACAAAAAAATTTACGCCGAGGGAGAGATTCGAACTCTCGCTTCCCAGAAGGGAAACCGGCTCTCAAGGCCGGCGCGGCAGGCCGGACTTCGCTACCTCGGCAGTATTGATTCAACCAAACAAGGAAATATGTAAAAAGGGAGAACAAGAAGAGAAATAAAAAAGTTATTCATTTAAGAAAAATAAATGAAATTATGATCGTAAGACGATTTCAATGTTGACGCCATCTGGAACTTGAATTCGCATAAGTTGTCGAAGTGCTCGATCACTTGCATCAAGATCAATAAGACGTTTATGAACTCGCATCTCCCAGCGATCCCAGGTTTCCGTGCCTTCCCCATCCGGTGATTTACGACAGGGAACTTTCAAATGTTTGGTTGGTAATGGAATGGGACCACTAAGGTCAACTCCCGTTTTTTCTGCAATCATTTTGATCTGATTACATACTTGTTCAAGTTTTTTCGCATTTGTGCTTACTAGTGAAATCCGTGCCTTTTGCGCCATATTCAGCTAAACTCCAGTTT
>CAZYLG010000165.1:0-4188 GCA_964648565.1 uncultured Thermoplasmatales archaeon | reverse complement strand
TTCATTTTCTTTTTCTTTTTTTTCATTAAAACACTTGCATAACTTAAATTTATAAAAAATATTAAATAATAGCAAATATTAATATAATAATAGACCCATTACTAAAATAGGTAGATTTGGAGGAATAAAATATGCCATCAAAAAAATCAATATTCATTATGGTAACTCTAGTAATAGCGTTAGGCTTAATCACTGCTCCGTTTTTACAAGCTGCAATACCACGTACAATTTTTAATACCAATCAACAAGTATCACAAAAATCAGAAACAATTTTAAAAGATCCTCTAGTAGTAGAAGACCCGTTAGACGTAGAAAAAACAGTATGGGCAGAGGAAATTTGGGATGAAGAAATAACTGCTGAAGTTGGAGATGTTATTCGATTTAATCTCACGGTTTCAGATGTACTTATAGATTCATACTCATTATATGACATCTATGTCAATGATACATTACCTGAGTTTTTAGAATTTAATGACAACGTAGACATCCATGGTGTAGATCCATCCTATGTCACCTGTGAAAATACCTCAACGTTCATATCCTGGTACATAGACCATAATGTTCACGATAAAAGTATTCATATTGAATTTGATGCATTAGTTACTGACACTGGTGAAGGAGATAATCTTCTTGAAGTAACCAGTAATTACTGCAGTGGATCTATGATATATTCTGATTCAGATACCGTTTTAATCACAATTAATCCAGAATGCAGTGGAGAAATATCGGGAGTTAAATTTAATGATGAAAATGGTAATGAAAATCAAGATTGCGGAGAAGAATCCATTCAAGGATGGAATATTGACTTATATAAAGCTGTAAGCTGCACGGATGAAAACGTCATCTGGATTGATGAAGTTATCACTTATGTTGAAGGAACACAAAAAGATAACGATGCAATAGAATCGTATCGAACAAATCCACAACAAGCAATAGGTCCTGCAGTTGATGAAGATGAAGAAAACTATGTCTCATTAGGATTCAATGGATCTGGACATATCATTTTGAAATTTACCGATAACTTGCTAGTTGATGATGCAGGTGATGATTTAGAACTTATCGAAACATCCTTTGGCTCACAAACTTGCGAAACATACCCTGAAAAAGTAGACGTGTATGTTTCACCGAACAATATTGACTGGGATTATATAGGCACCGGATGCCTTGATTCAACATTTGATTTATCAAATGGTATCGAACAATATAACTGGATAAAATACGTTAAAATAGAAGATGCCACCGAAGATACCGAAACACACACATTTGAAATGAATGCAGATGGATTTGATGTCAATGGCGTTAAAGCACTTAACACTAAATGTTGGGAACATGTAACAACCGTTACGACTGATGAATCAGGTCATTATGAATTCACGGAACTCTGCGAAGGCATCTACAAAGTTAAAGAACAAATGCAAACCGATTGGATAAATACTACTCCTAATTACAAAATAGTAACAATTACCGATCAAACTGAAACAGTCAACTTTGGAAATCAACAAGAAATATCTGATATTCCAGAACTCACCGTTAAAAAATATGTAAAACTTAATTGCTGCACACCATATTATGATACGGGTGTTCATGTAGGAACTGATGCAACCGATCGATGGGTACGATTCAATATCACAATAGAAGGAAATGGCGATTTTGATGAAGTAATCGTGATTGATGATTTACCAGATGGACTTGTTTCTCATGATGATCTAACATTTGATTTAGGTAGTCAAACTGGTGTTTGGAGTGAAACGATATATATTGATGCTGAAATCGAAAATGATTTCTGTGGAAATATCACAAACATCGTTAATGTCACCGGAACATATGATTGCGAACAAGAATTATTGGTCTCAGATGATGCATGGGTCGATATCGAATGTGAACAAGAACCCCAGGAACCTGAAGAACCAGATGATCTTCTTATCGTTAACAAACAAGTAAAACCTGATTGTTCAGAATGCGAATATGAAGATAGTATTAGTTTTGACATCAATGATGATGTGGATATTGTAACATATAAAGTAGATATTCATCTTGATGATGATAATGGTAATTTCACAAAACCAATAGAGAATCTTAGTATACGTGATAACCTTCCACAACTTAGTGGATTACAATATAACAATTCATATATTAAAAACGAAGATGGAACATATTACAATGAGTACACGATCACAATAACAAATAAATTCATTTACTGGAATTTCACGGAATTTGTTATGCCCGGATCATCATTTAGCCTGTATTACTGTGCAAATGTGATAGGATGTGGGGATTTTGAAAACAAAGTCAATGTCACCGCTATGTATTTTGATGGTAGTCCATGTTGCCCTGAATATCTTTATGAAAATGATACTGCTATGGTAGAAGTAATCTGTGGACCTGGACTTGATGTTACAAAAGAAGCATCCGTAGATGCATCAACATGGTCATCAGATAGCGTTGAAAGTTTTGTTGGAAATTATGTATTTTTCCGAATTACGGTTGAAAACACAGGATACGAAATCCTTGATGGAGTCAAAGTACTTGATACCCTTCCAGATTTTCTTGAATATCGTTATATGCATGATGATGGTGGTGCAGATATAGTTAAAACAAACTGTGAAAATGAAACGTATGATATTAGCTGGTTTTTCAATGAGGTGGATGTAGGTGAAACCATTGTTATTAAATTCGCTGCAGAAGTAATTGATCTGGGACAAGATGAAAACCTTGTTACCGTTCATGATTGTCCTGATGAAGGTCAGAATGTTACTGGTGATAGTGATACTGTTGAAATCGTTGTTGATGATGGAATGAACGTAGCCAAAATGGTTCGAGATGATTCCGGTGATGATGCTTTTGAAAATAATATTTCTGCTGTGCCGGGTGAAACCGTGGAATGGGTTGTGTATGTTTCTTATCACAATACGAATACTTCAGCATATATGCATCATATTTTAATCAATGATACACTTCCTGAAGGAGTTACCTATGTTGATAATTCCGCTGAGATTCTACGAAGTAATGGAACGAGTTTCATGATGAACCCAGAAATCATTGATGATTATTTGATTTGGGATTTAAATGAAGAATTCTTACAACATGGCGAATACTTAATGCTTTATTTTAAAACAATAATTGATGACGATATTGAGTATGGTTTACTTGAAAACCATGTTAATATCACTGCAAAAATCTGTGAAAATACATATCCATCTGGTGAGGCTACGGCAACAGTTTATGTTACTATACCAGATAACAGTCCACCAGAGATAACTGATCGTAGTCCTGCTAATGAGGATACTGGTGTTGATATTGATGCAGTGTTAGAAGTAACAGTTGATGATGAAGAAGATGATTTGTTGACCATTACGTTTTACAACGCAAGTGATGATTCAATCATTGAAGTATTCACCAATGAAAACCCGCCAGAAACCGTAAGTACCACATGGAATGATTTAGAGTATAATACGACGTATGAATGGTACGTTACCGTTAGTGATGAAAACAATACGGTTACTAGTGACATCTGGAACTTTACAACAATGGAAGAACCAACAAATGTAGCACCGAATGATCCAGATAATCCAAATCCGAATGATAACGCTCAAGGAATCGTCGTAAATCCAACATTATCTGTTCATGTATCAGATCCTGATGGTGATAGTCTCACTGTTCGATTCTATGATGCATCAACCGATCAACAAATTGGATTTGATGAATGTACCAGTGATTGTACAGCTTCAACCACTTGGAATGGTCTTACTCATGATACTACGTATTCATGGTATGTAAAAGTCAGTGATGGAGAATTCGAAGTTGAATCCGATACGTGGTCATTTACTACTGAAACACAGGATATTGATTTTGAAATTGATATCTCAGGTGGTTTTGGAATCAACGTTGACATTACTAACACAGGTATGGATACCGCTAATGATGTTGATTGGCAAATCGATATTGAAAATAAAGGATTATTGAATCGTATTAATAAAACCTATTCCGGTACTGATGACATCTCTGGAAATGAAATGCTCAGTCTTGATACTATCCGATTGATCAATATTGCACGCATCACTGTTGAGGTAACCGTGAATCATGATTCACTTGATACGCCAGTTACTGAAACCGCTGAAGGATTTGTTTTCGGAATCTTTATCCGACTCTAAAAAATAATCTTTCTTTTTTCCATTTTTTTTTAAATCT
>CAZYLG010000164.1:0-4188 GCA_964648565.1 uncultured Thermoplasmatales archaeon | reverse complement strand
TGAAGCGGAATGTATTATAAAGATTAGAACGGAGCACATATTTGATATAATTGTTTTGGTCAGAACTCCGGGGTATGTTTGAAGTTAGACAGATCAATTGTTCGCAATTAATTGGAGATGATATTTGCAAGAATATTACCTGAGATTTTCCCAAGCAAACTTCCAAGAAATGAGGATATATACTCTCCTAAAAAATCACCTATGGATCCATTTATGAAATGTTGCAATGTTATATCAATAATATAATTTTTAGCCATTGAAAATGCGTTTTCATTAACTGCAATCCATATTACATCAGTATCTTTTGCTCCATCTTCGTCTTCCACAGTTAATCTTACGGGATACATTCCTGGAGAATAAAAGGTGTGCGTTGGATTTTGCTCAGTGCTTTCTCTATTTCCTTTTAGAGGTGTATCTTCAAAATACCAATGATAGGTTCCCTCATTTCCATCAACATCAGTATGACTTCCTTCAAATTCTACTTTTAATGGGGCTCCGCCTTCTAAAGTACTTGCATTTGCGTATGCTGTTGGTGGATGATTACCCATTGCAATTATCTGAATTGAATTAGTATCTTGCTGATCATCACTATCATAAAGAGTTAATCTTACGGTGTACTCTCCAGGTTTTTCGAAGGTGTGTGTTGGATTCTTTTTTTCTGATGTGGTTTTATCGTCGAATTCCCAGAGATATTCAAATTCGTTTCCATCCACATCAAAAGGTTCTGCATCGAATTGAACGGTTAATGGGGCAGGTCCATACGTATTATCTGCATTAACGGAAACTATTGGTTTGTAATATTCAATCACTGTGATTTCTACACTGTCTTTTATCTTTACTCCTTTTTCATTCCACACTGTTAAACTAACGTTAAAGATTCCTTCTCGATGAAAAGTATGCTTAGTGGTTTCTTCACTTGTCCTAGTCCCGTCGTTGAAGTCCCAGCGGCATTTTGTTACTTCTCCGTCAAATGAAAAAAGATCATATGAAAACGATACATTTAATGGTGCTTTTCCAAAATTAGTACTACTATTTGCTTTAACTATGGGTGTCACTTCTTCTCTTAAAAGTGATTGAACAGAGTATCCTAATCCAAAACTTATGAGTAAAATAACTATAAAAAAACTAAGCACTTTTGAGTTCATGTTTTTTTCCTCCCTAGCATCTCCAATATCTAAATAAAATAAGTTTTTTTAAATATTTTGATAAAATTTAAAATTTTTATTTTTTTGATCATCCTTTCTTTTGTTAATGTTTTGATTTAGCCGATATTTTTTGATATGAACTGAAATATTTTAATATAACTAATACATATATTATTATAGGTAGGTAAACTAAAGCATAAATGGAGATACTATTCATGAGATTTCATATAAATAAATCAATAGTAGTTTTTGTTATGATTATTTGTTTTGTTTTACCATCTTTACATCCTGTAATTGCCTTATCTGATTTAAAATCTGGAAAGGTAGATACTACGGAACACATTACAATTGATATGAGTTTTTCAGATGTTACATTTGAAACTCATGGTAATACTATTGCGATTCGTGTTCCGGAAACAAATTTTAATAAGATGACTCCTGGTTATCCTGTTGTTCCATCATATATTGAAACGGTTACGCTTCCGTTCGGCACTGAAATTGTTGATGTAACGTATTCCAATGCGACTGCTGAAATCATTCCCATAAATGGTGTTCTTGCAGAAGCATCATATCCGGGTATAGATCTTCATCATCATCATTTTGTTACAATGGATGCATCTTTTGGTTCAACGAGCAATCTTCAAGATTCAATGTATCCATCTGATTGGATTTCGTATCATGCTGGTGGTGGTTTAGATTTTTCAGATCATGTCACATTTTTCACGCTTCGCATGTATCCAGCACGATACAATTCTGATGAGCATCATATTGAATTTGTTGATCAGATTTCAGTTACAATTACTTATCAGTCTCCTGAAGAACCATTTTTTAATGATGTTGATCTTTATGATTTATTGATTATTGCTCCAGAAAAGTATCATGATGAACTTACTTCTCTTTGTGATCATAAAGAACGATTTGGTGTGAAAACAAGACTTGTCGGTGTTAATGAAGCAATTGAACGAATGTTTTGGGAAGGAAGAGATGATGCTGAAAAAATTAAATATTTCATCAAAAGATCTATTGAAGAATGGGGTATTAGTCATGTGCTGCTCGTTGGTGGATTAGAAGGACAGACTAAAACATGGAATTTACCTGTTCGTTATAGTCATGTGGTTCCACCTACTGAACAAGAATATCCTGAACAATCCTTCATCTCTGATTTGTATTATGCTGACATTTATGATTCCTGTGGTGATTTTTCAAGTTGGGATTCAAATAATGATGATTTTTTTGCTGAGTGGAATGAAGAATACAGGGAAGAAATGGATTTATATCCTGATGTTTACCTTGGTAGAATTCCTTGTCGAAATGAAAAAGAAGTAAGAATCATGGTTGATAAAATCATAAACTACGAAACGGATTCGTCTGATGATTCATGGTTTAACAATCTTGTACTTGTTGCTGGTGATTCGTATCCGGATGCATCTGGATTTAATGAAGGAGAACTTATTTCAGAAAAAGCTATTGAGGTGATGCCTGGGTTTAATCCATTAAAGGTGTATGCTTCAATTGATGATATTAACAGGCGAACGGTTAATCAAGCAATGAATCAAGGTGCCGGATTTGCGTATTTTTGTGGCCATGGAAGCCCTGCAAGTTGGAGTACTCATTTTCCACCGGATGGATCAACGTGGACCACAGGATATAATTTAAAGGATATGCTGCCGCTTCGTAATGGATATAAACTTCCAATCACGGTTGTTGGTGGTTGTCATAATGGTCAGTTTGACGTGGGATTGTTCAATATCATTGATGGGATCAAAGAATATGGAATAAAAGGATATTTCTTTACTGAACCCTATCGATTTTTTTATAATGAATGGGTGCCAAATAGTTGGGCGTGGTTGTTAACCAGTCTACCAAATGGTGGAGCAATCGCTACTATTGCTAATACTGGGCTTGGTACACATGGGGAGGAGGATTCAGATTTCAATGGAGTTGCTGATTATTTAGAGGTCCTTGATGGATGGTTGGAACTTCGGTTTTTACAATTATATGGGGAAGAAGGAAAATCTGATCTTGGTGAGAATCATGGGCAAACCATGGCCGAGTATATTCACCGGTTCCATGGTGATGAAGAAAAAATGGATACAAAGATGGTGCAACAATGGGAATTATTTGGTGATCCTAGTTTACGAATTAAGGGATATTCCTAAATTGTTTATACCTTGCGTAGGAAAAAAGGTGTAAAAAAAAAGAAAAAAAGAAAAAAGTAAGAGAATGTCTGGTAGTTTTATTTCTTTTTCAAATATGGAAGACCGGTTCTCTTGTTGACGCCAACAGTATAATTATCTGGCTTGTCACAAGGAGTTCCACTCTTTGGTGATTTTTTACTAAAGAAATAGATTTGTTGGTTCCTTCCACCCTTCAATTTGACATCTCTTGTGTATAACGTCCATCCTTCATATTCATATGCCATTTTTTTGACCTCTTAGAGGAAATGGAAATCTTGTGATTTAAATCTTTCCTTATTTTTCCTTAAGAAATGCTGTTTTTTACGAAAATGTTCATAAAATCCTTGATTTTTGAGAAATGAAGCTGAGAATGAACTCACTCTTGTTCTTTTAAATATTTTTCAACGATTTCAATGGCACATAGATTGCCACACATGGTACATGAGTGAGTATCTTCTAGTGGTGATCGTTGTTTTCGATACTGTTTCGGTTTTTCTTTATCAATAGCAAGCTTGAACATTTTTTTCCAATCTAATTCTTCACGGGCAGTGCTAAATTCATAATCAACATCCCTATCTATGCCTCGGGCAAGATCCGCGGCATGAGCTGCAATGCGAGAAGCAATCACTCCTTCTCTGACATCGTTAACATTAGGTAAAGCTAAATGTTCAGCAGGAGTAAGATAGCAAAGGAAGTCAGCCCCGAAATAACCTGCGAGTGCACCGCCGATTCCTCCTACAAAATGATCATATCCAGGGGCAATATCAGTAACCAATGGTCCAAGCACAAAATAGGGTGCTTGTTTGGTGATTACTTTCATAACTTCAATATTTGATTGAATATCATTTAATGGCATATGCCCAGGT
>CAZYLG010000163.1:1966-4263 GCA_964648565.1 uncultured Thermoplasmatales archaeon | reverse complement strand
ATCAATGAAAAATTAAATATTCATATTACTTAATACAGGCAGAGTTACGGTTTAAGGTAGGATAAAAAAATATTTATATGTATTAGCCACATAATATAGTTTAATGCTTAAATTGTAATTAGGGGGCATATACATAATTAAGAAAATCGTCGCAATCGTAATGATAGGTTTAATGCTATTTTCCAGTGGTTTGGTCACTGGTCAATTATTTGAAAAAGAAAATGTAAACGAGATAACTTCAGAAAAAATGGAATTTTCAAATTTTGAATCAAAGGTTCTTGAAGAGAAAACAGTATTTGAATTTAAAGAAATGACTTCGTATCTTTCTGAACCTGGAACACCAATGATTCCAAAAGTAACTAAGACATATTACTACCCATCAGGAACACATATAGAAAAAGTACAATGCAATCCAATTAATATTAATTACCAATTCATCGATGAAAAGATGTATGTCAATCCAGAACCACAACTTGTAAGTAATAATATGGGAGAAACAGTAAGAACTAATCAATTCCGTTCAAATGACCCATATCCAATATCTTGGTATTCATATAGAATTGGTTCTGGAATAATTGGTGATGAAATTCGAACTATTTTAACAGTTGACTTACATCCTATTCGTTATATTGAATCAATAGATCAAATCATCACTGCTGAATCTTTTGACATTTCAATAAGTCATAACACACAAAAGGAAAAAGCAATTGCTACATCCACAAATGATGAAACATATGATCTTTTAATATTAGGACCATCTGAGTATTCAGATGAAATTGAACCATTAGTGAATCATAAAATCAACCGCAATATTTCAACAATTTTTGTTCCCCTAAATTTTGTGAACAGTGGTATGTATTTTCCACCAAATGGTCGAGATGAAGCAGAAAAAATAAAAAACTTCATTTATCAATCAGTTGAACAGTGGGAAGTGAAAAATGTGATGTTACTTGGTGGTATTGATGAATTTCCTGCTCGTATAACGCATGTATTTATTGATTATAATTCACATGAACCAGAATTATTCGTTAGTGATTTGTATTATGCAGATATTTACAATGAAACTGGTGATTTTTGTAGTTGGGATTCAAATAATAACGATATTTTCGGAGAATATAATTGGGAAGGAAAAACTGATGAAGTAGATCTGTATCCCGATGTTCATCTTGGACGACTCGCAGTGACAAGTGAAGATGAATTAACTGGTGTAGTTAATAAAATTATTTCTTATGAAAATCAAGAAGCATACAAACAAGATTGGTTTTCAAATCTAGCTCTCATCGGTGGCGACACCTTTCCTGGTGATCCAGACGAGGTGAGTGAAGGTGAATATGTTAACGATGAAATAGCAGAATTAATGAATGGATTTAATCCCAAAAAATTGTATGCTTCCGAAGGGAAAATTTCTATAAACAGCAATATTATAAACAGTTTTGAGGACGGTGCCGGCTTTGTCTCTTTTGCAGGACATGGAAGTCCTACTAGCTGGTCAACGCATCCATTTGAAAGTGAAAATATTTGGATTCCCGCGGGTGGATTTAGAAGTTCAACAGCATTGAATTTAGAAAATGACCGGCTTCCAATTGTATTTATTTCAGCTTGTAGTGTTGGTAAGTTTAGTGCAGTTGATGAATCATTATCCTGGTCTTTTGTGCTAAATCCAAATGGTGGAGGTATTGCGGCATTTGGTACAACCGCTTTAGGATACGGTAGTTATGGAAAATCCACCACACAATTTGCTACAGGTAAAATGCTTTTAGACACGTTTCGAGCATACAAAGATGATGGTGCAATCACTTTTGGAGAAATTTGGACTCGATCATTAAATAGATATATTTCTCCAGGTCTCAATAAATATGATTATAAAACCATTGAACAATGGCAACCATTTGGTGATCCCACGCTTGCTATTGCTGAGGACTCACAAGCTCCATTGAAACCAGAGATATCTGGTCCGTCTTCTGGAAAACCTGATGAGGAACAAACATTTGAGGCTTTGACAACTGATCCTGAAGGTGATGATATTTATTACATGTTTGATTGGGGCGATGGGACTTATTCAGAATGGATAGGGCCTTATTCTTCAGGACGAGATGTTAGCGTAAGTCATACTTGGTCCGATCGTGGAGATTATGAAGTGCGGGTAAAAGCAAAAGATGATCATGGAGTGATTGGAGATTGGTCAGATCCCCTTCCAATTACCATGCCGAAATCTTTTTCATTTTTTGGTCGAGTGAGTCAAATATTTGATTGGCTTTTCTCTTTTTCCTTTTTCTAATAACCTTTTTTTAAATATT
>CAZYLG010000163.1:0-1956 GCA_964648565.1 uncultured Thermoplasmatales archaeon | reverse complement strand
TTAAATATTTAATAAATTAAATAAAATTTTTATCATAAGGATAATTCATCAGATATCTTTAGTAGTCCTTGAAGACTTATTTTTAAAAAGGTCGGGATATCCATTCCCAGGTCTTGGCAGAGTTGAATTCTTTTTCGATCAATATTTTTTGCAAATGAGGCATCATTCATTTTCTTTTTTAATGATGAAATTTTTACTTCTTCTAATTTTTTATGAGGCATGACTAGTGCCGTAGCAATAATTAAACCAGAAACTGCATCTGAAGCGATTAACGCTTTATCTAAATAGTTAGTTGGAAGATACCCGGTGTGAATATAATTGTGGCCTTTAATGGCGTTTATAGCGTTTGAGGGAAGAAGATCGTTTAATAATTCAGCAGAGATGGTTCCGTGTTCATTTGGATTGTTTTGGGTGTATTCATAATCTATATCATGTAATAAACCAACAATTCCCCAAAGATGAGTATCTTTTTTTAGAAACGTAGCTGTTTCCTGCATTATAGATTCTACTGCATAGCAATGTTTCCGTAATTTATCATTTTGTAAATAATTATGAAGGATTGTAATTGCTTCTTTTCTTGTTATCATAAGTATTTGTGTTTAACATTGGAAGTTTTTTTAAAGTTTTGTAAAAAATCAAGAATGTTGATGTTTTTGTTAGGTTCATATTTTCAGGAAATGTTTATTATGGTTAATGAGTATAACAATGCCAAAATATTTGGTTTAAAAAGGGTTTGTGGTGCTGTGAATCAAAGAAATAATCATCATGGTCCTGAAGAACAGATTCGATTGCGATTACCAAAACGTAATACGAATGAAATGTTTGCCATTGCTGAACAACTTATGGGTGGATCACGGATGAATGTGGTTTGCGCTGATGGAAAGGCACGGCTTGCTCGTATCCCTGGACGGATGAAAAGACGAGCACGAGTTCGTGCTGGGGATTTACTTATTGTGGTTCCTTGGGATATTCAGGATGGAAAAGCTGATGTTATCTATAGGTATACGAAAATGCAATCAAGGATTTTAAGTAGACGGAATCTTCTTCCAGAGAATTTAGATGTGTTCTGATCCATATCTTAATAAGAAGCAGAATAAAAAAATTGATAATGCGATTCAACACATGATCCAGCGTCATGGTATGGATCGAAAAACAATGGATGAAGTCTTTGACAGATCGACGTTGTTTAGTATTGAAAAACTTATTTCTAATAGGGTGATTGATTATATTGATTTTCCGATTTCTACGGGAAAAGAAGGAAATGTTTTTCTTGCGTTTACTCCGGATGATAAAGCAGTTGTATTAAAGATTTACCGAATTTCTACAGCTACGTTTAAACATATGACTGAGTATATTTTAGGTGATCCTCGATTTCAATCGATTCATAAGTCAAAACGAGATATTGTTTTTGCTTGGACGGCAAAAGAGTTTAAAAATTTAGAGCTGCTACAGTTAAATGGGATACCATCTCCGAATCCCATAAAAAAAATCAATAATGTATTAGTGATGGAGTTTATTGGCAATAATAGACAACCCGCGCCATTATTAAAGGATGTGAAATTAGATCATCCTAAACGGATTTTTGATAAAATTGTTAGGTATATGAAAACCATGTTTGATTCTTCAGATTTAATTCATAGCGATCTTAGTCCATTTAATATATTATATCATAATAATACGCCGGTGATTATTGACGTGGGTCAGGCGGTGTTGAAAAGTCATCCGCGGGCTAGAGAATTTTTACATAGGGATGTGCATACTATCGTAAAATATTTTAAACGTTATAAAATTAAGATTCCTTCTGAAGAGGAAGTATTTCAAATGGTTACTGAAAAAAATGAGGAGGATTCATCATAAGATATGTTCGTATTCCCATGGATCGTGTTGCAGTGCTTATTGGTAAACACGGTAAGACACTAGATTACTTAGAAAAGAAAACAAAGATTCCTATTACTG
>CAZYLG010000162.1:0-4310 GCA_964648565.1 uncultured Thermoplasmatales archaeon | reverse complement strand
AATATTTATAAAAATAATTAACATTGGATTATCTAATGAGATTTTTCATGATAAAGAAAAAAAAGACTTTTCTTGTTATGATTATAACCATTATCATATTGATTTCTCTGCTTTCAGGTTGTATACAAAAAAGACAGGTTTTTACCCATGATGGATTACAACGTAGTTATATTCTACATCTTCCCTCATCGTATAACCCAAATGATTCATATCCCTTAGTACTCGTTTTCCATGGAGGTGGAGGAAATGCTGAAAACATTCAAGAAATCACAAATTTCTCTCAAAAAGCTGATGATGAAAACTTCATCGTAGTTTATCCGGATGGGGCTGGGAAACTAAAAAGAAGATTGTTAACATGGAATTGTGGTTTTTGTTGTGGATATGCACTAGAAAATAATATCGATGATATTGGATTCATCAGAGAGCTCATTGAACATCTCCAAGAAAAATATCAGATAAACCCCAATATGATTTATGCAACAGGTCTGTCCAATGGCGGAATTATGAGTTATTATCTCGGTGCTGAACTATCAGATATTTTAGCTGCTATCGCACCAGTTGCAGCTCAAATAGGTGGACAAGCAACATTACAAGAAAAACTATGGAGAATTCCTGAACCAAACTACCCTGTTTCAGTAATAGCATTCAATGGAATGAATGATAGCAGAGTACCCTATGATGGAGGTCAATCAATAGATAATGATACTGCAGTTTATAGATGGATGAGTACCAATGAATCGATTCAGTTCTGGGTGAATCAAAACCAATGTCATTCAATTCCACAACGAAATATTAGTTCATCGGGAAATATTATAATTGATACATACTCATCTGGAAAGAATAACACTGAGGTACAACTTGTTACTATTGTGAATGGAACTCATTGCTGGCCAGGTGGACAAAAAGGATGGAAAAACGGAGCAGAACCAACTAAAGAAATCAGTGCAACTGATCTCATCTGGGATTTTTTTGAAAACCATCCGAAAATATAATGATTTTTAAAAAGCGATTTATCGGAAAAATAGTTTTTCACTTTCCAAAATTAATTCAATAAATCTGTTAATAAATACCAAAAATAAGTAAATATTGTCGAAAAGTTTATAATATCATTAAATTAATATAAACCACGTGATTTAGATGAAAAAGCAAATTATTATTGGATGCTTTCTATCAATCCTTGTTCTATTACTTGTACCTAGTATCCCTGCGACACAATATTCTATGGTAAAAGAGGCAAAAATTGAAGCGATAGGTCAGGAGATCATACAACACACGGACAAACTTTCAAGTTTAGATTTGGATAAGATTAAAACAATGTTATCAACCTCTCTTTCTAATAAACAATCATTCACAAAAGAAGACATATTTGAACAATTGCAATTAAAGATTTCACAAACCGATACTAGTAATGATGAACAACCGTTGTTTTTTCCATTCCTTGGCATCTTTATTTACTTGTTAATCTTTTACATCATTTACATTGTCATCGTTAGCATTCTCAGAGAAATCTTTGATTTCATCGATGTTATCATTGGAAACATTCAATCAAAAATAAAGAATTTCATCCAAGGCATCATCAATATTTTCCTAACAGTTCTTAGCCTCATCTTCACTCTCCTAGGAACCATTGTTGAGGTCATTGGAACACTTGGCTTAGCACTTATCAACGGAATTGCATCACTAATCGTTGGAATTTACAATGTTTTTGTGCTTTTACTTCAAGGTATTGCTATGCTTATCGTACTTGCTATCAAAGGATTGGGTATGCTTCTCAGTGCGATTTGGCAAGGACTTGGTGCATTCTTCAGATTATTAGTTGATATCTTCAACTTAATCATTGATGCTATCTTTCCTAACGCTAACACAACACTCTAACCAACGTTTTCATCTAGAGATTTCAAAGATATCTGGTAATCTTAAAGATATAAACACGTCAAAAATCTTCCTATTCTTCGGGCATACATATTCTTCTCGAAAAATTTTAAATAAATACAACCATAACGTATTTCATGAGAATTGCTCATATCTCTGATATCCATTGTCATCATGGAAGTGACTTCAACCCGAAGATGTTTACTAAAGCAACAAAAATGCTAAACAATTATGGATCTGATCTGGTGTTTATCACTGGTGATCTTACTACTATGGGGCTTCTTTACGAATATGAAATGGCTAAACAAAAGATTGAAGAAATCAACGGAGAAAAGGTGATCGTTCCAGGAAATCATGACGAACGAAACCTCGGCTTCAAACTTTTCCCAGAATTTTTTGGAAAACCTGATTTCATTAAAACGTATCATCAGTTCAACCTGGTTGGTCTTGCATCTAGCGAACCCGATAAAGATGATGGACATTTAGGCCGGGGAAGACATGCGTTAATAGAAAAAGGAATTGCAAAAAATGATAAACTTACCATTATTGGGTTTCATCACCATGTCATTCCCATTCCAAACTCTGGAAGGGAAACAAACATTATTGAAGATGCCGGAGAAACCCTTGATATCCTGCTTAGAAACAAGGTACCCCTTGTAATCATGGGTCATCGACATGTTCCTTATGCCGTTCAAATTCATAAAACCTTACTTGTCAACGCTGGAACCTTTTCCTGTAACAGAACCAGAGCTCATTTTGGAAACACGTTCAATATCATTGACATCCAAGAAAAAAACATTGACATTCGCGTAGTAAATGTTTCTGAAGAAACAGAACATCAACTTATCCGTTTTGATTTGGAAAAACAATGTTATCATAATGCATTATATGATTAAACAAAAAAAGTTGACTTAGTTTATAATCAGATCTTCAGATTTTACTTTTGGATGATGATACCTTTTAGCATCTTTAATTCTGTTTCCAAATTGAATTGCTTCGGCAGGACAAAATTGTAAACAAGCAAAACATTGCTCACACTGATGTAACCAAATTGGTTTATCATCAACGAATCTAATGTTTGATACTGGGCATACTTGTTCGCATGTGTGGCACTGAATGCAATTGTCATCAGCAAAAAATGCAGCATCCATTAGTTTTCTACTTTCAGAAAATGATACTTTTTTATTATCTTTGATCCGGGTCATTTTCAGCCACATAAATTTTCCCAAAGACTCCTTTAATTTAAGTGCATTAACTACAGTTAACAATAAATCTCCACTTGTTTCAAATACTCCGCTTTTTCTTTTTTTTACAAAATCAATTATCTCATCTTGTTTTGTTTTCCACTTGATGAACATATCCTGCATTTCTTCACCTGAAACGTCTTTTAAAGATAAATGAATCCCAAAAGGTTTCAGTGAAAACGAAGGAATCACATAATTATATGGCATGTGAACTGCAAAACCAGCAGAAAGCAATCCTTGTTTTACCTCAACTAGTTTCTTTAAATATTTCATAGTCAATCCTGGGCCTTTGCCACCAAAAGTGCAAACTCCAAAGACATATTTGTTTTGTAATGAAGAGATATTTTTCAAAAATCGTTTTACAATATTTGGGATATCTGAATGGTAATCTGGAAAAACAAAACCGACAACTTCTGATTCAATGATATATCTTTTCGATAAAATCTTTTTAGGTATCGATACTAAATCTGAATTTAATCCTACTGCAATATCTTTTGCTACCACAAATGAATTTCCCGTTCCCGAAAAATAATAGATAGTTGATTTTGTCAAACTAATACCTCAATAAATTATTGGATAATTTATGACATCTTTGTAATATCAAATATTTGTTAAATATTTTGTATTTGGAAAAAAATTGGTGGAGATTTGGTAAAAACATTAAATAAAATGATCACATGAAATCCTCATGGTGAATCACATGAATAAAAAAATAATTGCCATGATAAGTATCCTGATTTTGTTAATGACTACGACTGCAGCAACAATGATATCTGCCCAAGGATTAAACAATAAAGATAAACTTGGGTTATTTGTTTCATTATTTCAAAGAGATAATGGTCCAACGCTTGATGAATTAATTGAAACCTATGAAGAACTCAAAGAAGCAAAACAAGATCTTCGGCAAACTATGGAATTATATGGTATCCAATTCCCTGATTTAACAAAAGAGGAAAAAAGAGAACTAATTCAAACGATAAGAGAACTACGACGTGACGGCGGCTCTCGTCAAGAAATAAGAGAAGAAATTATTGAGTTACTCATTGATTTTGGTTTCAATTTACCTGATTTATCAGAAGAAGAACGAAATGAAATAAGAACAAAAATTAAAACTCATTTGGAAACAAATTATGGTTTTGTCTTCATTGAACTTACCCCGGAACAAAAAGCCTATATGAAACAAACCTTGATACA
>CAZYLG010000161.1:0-4351 GCA_964648565.1 uncultured Thermoplasmatales archaeon | reverse complement strand
TATAGATCTACAAAAAAAGTACATATAACTACTTAGTAAAACGCAAAACTCCAGTTAATTATTTTATTCATGTAACCACTGATACAGATTATGATAGCAATTTGAGCACAAGACTACGGATTCACATGAAGTTAAATTCTGTCCATCATTAATACAATCAAGCTTTACTACATAATAAGCACGACCGCCTATGTTTTCTGAGCATTTCTTGCATTTCTTCTTCTGATCTTGATTTTCTAACATGCTCCTGATCCTCCTTGGATAAGATTCTTTTTTCTAATCAACTTACATATCCGACAGATTTCATCAACAGGAGTACCTTTATTCTTGTTTACAATTTCTGCAGCGGATTTTTTGATTTCATCTAAGATTTCTTCATCCACGATTTCCAATACTCCTCTTTTACCTGAAATATATCGTGATATTGCTGCTTCAGTAGTATCTAATTTTTTCGCTGTCTCTCTTTGATTACAATTATATTCATTTACCAGCATTTTTGCAAATTCTTTTTTTATCACTGGTACTACATCCCATACAATCTGTTCACAAGGTGTTTTCAAAAGATATCACCACAAATTATATATAGCATGCTCACTATAAATACTTACCGATTGGTAAGTTTATGATGAAATCGATTGTATCACTTGTGAGTTTGAGAAAAAATATTCATGTTTTGAATAAATAAGTAAAAATCTTGGAGGATAATGATGGAATTTGATGCTGAAGTTGATTGTGTTGGTTTTTATTGCCCGATGCCTATAGCTAAGACTAAAGAAGCAATAGATGAAATAACCATCGGAGAAATACTCAAAGTAGAAGCTGATGATCCTGCCGCTGAAGAAGACATTAAAGCATGGGCCAAAAGAACTGGACATGAGATAGTTAAATTCGAGAAAGATGGTGTATTTTTAACCTTTTATATAAAAAAGAAGAAGTAAAGAGGAATATAACAAATGAAAGATGAAAAATCGATATTATATGTAGTTACTACTGATGAACCATCAAAACAATATTCACCATTAGTTCTTGCCCAAACAGCAAATATGATGGAACTAAAACCAATGGTGTATTATCTTGGTACTGGTTTAAAAATACTAAAAAAAGGAGAAGCAGAAAAAATCACTATGGGAAGTTTTCCCAGTGTCGCAGAAATGCTTCAGAAAACCTTGCAGATGAACA
The DNA here is from genome assembly GCA_964648565.1 of uncultured Thermoplasmatales archaeon. Lineage (GTDB taxonomy): Archaea > Thermoplasmatota > E2 > DHVEG-1 > DHVEG-1 > EX4572-165. Next base: position 3,172 of record CAZYLG010000161.1, on the reverse strand, counting down.
TACCTATCTATGTTTGTGAAGCAAGTAAACAAATGTTAGGATGGGAAAACGTTGACCTTATCGAAGGAGTGAAAATCGTTGGTGCTGGTACTTTAAATGATCTATCTCTTGATGCAGGGGCAACCATGTGGTTTTAAGGAGATAACAATGAAAAATATTTATTTGGATCATGCTGCTTCAATGCCAGTTGATCCACGAGTTTATGATTTTGCCAAACCATATTTACTACATGCAGGTAATCCTTCATCGCTTTATGAATTTGGACAACAAGCAAAGGAAGCAATGGAGGATGCACGAAGAAAGATAGCTGAATTCATTAATGCTGAATCAGAAAAAACCATTATTTTTACTGGTAGTGCAACTGAATCAAATAATATCGCTATTCGTGGAACTGCTCTGAGAAATCGTAACATTGGAAAAAAAGTGCTTTCCAGTGCAATAGAACATATCTCAGTTCTTAATCCCATGAAAGAGTTACAAAAAAATGGATGGGAATTTGAAACCATTAATGTAGATTCTCAAGGAATTCTAAAAATAGATGATTTTAAGGAATTACTCACCAAAAAAACTGTTGTAACCTCGGTGAATTATGCGAATAATGAAATCGGTACCATTGAACCAATTCGAGAAATAAGTGAACTTGTTCATAAAAAAGGACAATACTTTCATGTTGATGGTAAAGCTGCTGCAGGAAGAATCCCTATCGATGTTCAAGCTGATGGCATTGATCTTCTCACGCTTTCATCTAATGATCTTTCTGGGCCTCATGGAGCAGGAGCATTATATGTCAAACCAGGAATTAAACTACAATCAATTATGCCTGGTGGCGGTCAGGAACGGGGAATCCGATCTGGTACAGAGAATATTTATGCCCTTGTTGGGATGGGTAAAGCAGCTGAAATCGCTCAAAAAGAAATGGATACTGAAAGCCATCGATTACAAAAAATTAGAGATGCACTCATATCAGAGATCACTAAAATTAATGAATCATATCTAACGGGTCATCCTAAGAAGAGACTTCCCCATCATGCAAGCTTCCGCTTCAGTCATATCGAAGGTGAAAGTATTTTATTACATATGGATGCTCAGGGTATTCAGATTGCAACTGGATCAGCGTGTTCATCAAAAACACTTGAACCATCTCATGTTCTTTTAGCCATTGGTTTGAAACATGAACAAGCCCATGGATCAATGGTGTTAACTCTAGGAAAATCAAACGATAGAAAACAAATCCCACGAATTGTGGAAGCAGTGGATAAAACTGTTTCAAGATTAAGAGCACTTTCTCCACTTGGAAATTAGAGGTGAAAAAAAATGCCAGCGTATAGTAAGAAAGTAATGGATCATTTTATGAATCCACGGAATGTAGGAAAAATAAAAAATCCTGATGGATATGGGAAAGTAGGTAATCCAGTCTGCGGGGATCTTATGGAGATGTTCATCAAAGTTGAGAATGATGTTATAAAAGACATAAAATTCAAAACCTTTGGTTGCGGCTCTGCGATTGCAACTAGTTCTATGGTAACGGATATGGCGATTGGTAAGACAGTTGATGAGGCGTTAGAAATTACACGTAATGATGTTGCTGATGAACTTGATGGTCTTCCACCGCAAAAAATGCATTGTAGTAATCTTGCTGCTGATGCTTTACATGCAGCAATAAAGGATTATAAGAAGAAAAATAAAGATTAATGGTTTGTCAAATGTCAAAAGAAACAATTTTAGCAACTATGATTCATCATCATAATATCATTATGGGGTTATTGGAAGATTTCGATCATTGTTTAGAACATGATACTCAGCTTTTAATGGATGCGTATGATGTGTTGAAATGGGAATTTGATAAGCATCTGTTCATTGAGGAAAAAATTGTTTTTATGGCTCAAGAATTGCATGATCTACCTGATGTTTATGAGATTATCCCAAGATTGGTTAGTGATCATGAGAAATTTGAGAAAATATTATTGAAAATGAGAAAAGATATTAAAAAAAATAATACAACATGTAATTTTTTGGAGTTTAAGGAATTGATTTATAAACATAAGGATTTTGAGGAAAAAACTTTGTATCCTTTACTTGATGAAAAATTGAATAATGAGAAAAAAACAAGGATTATTAAAAGAATTAATGAAATTAGGTTAGATGGCAATAAGATAAAAAATATAAAAATTGAATGTGCTGAATGTGGAAAGAAAATTGGTTTTTTGACTGCTTTCACTTATTCGGTATTTGGTCGAAGATGGCATTTTTGTAGTTCATGTTATGATAAATTAGAAGAAGAAGAGAAAAAAGAAAACAATTTGATTAAAGAAAGAGAATTATGGAAGTGCATGGTTTGTGGTTATATCTATAATCCTGAGAAAGGCGATTCAGATCATGGTATACAGCAGGGTGTAAGTTTTGAAGATTTACCAGATGATTGGGTGTGTCCTGTATGTGGTGTTGGGAAAAATAAGTTTAAGAAAGTATGAATAGTATGATGAATTCAAGATATAAAATAAGGAGTTATATGGTATGAAATCAACCGCGATATTGGATTTGATGATTCGTGATCATCAGCAAATATTGGCTAATCTTGCTGATGTTGAACAGAATATTAATAAGGATTTTAATCTGATGAAAAATTCCTTTCATCGTTTTCAATGGAATTTAGAAAAACATTTTTTTGTAGAGGAACGAGCTATTTTCCTCTCATATTTTCCTGATGAATCAAGTGAGAATTATCATTATTTTTCAGAACTCATGGATCAACATGAAATGATATTTGACTCTATTAAATCAATGAGAAATAAGCTTGAAATATTAGAACGAAATGAATTGATGGATTTCAAAAAAATGTTGATCAAACATAAGAATTTTGAAGAGAAACAGATTTATCCTATAATAGATGAGGAAATTGATGAAAGTGAAAAACAATATATCATTGATCGTATTCGAGATGTTAGATTGTAACGGCTATTTCTAAAAGAAATATGTGGCTTATAAGGAGTTCTTTACTATTAAAAAATGACAATCCATTCTAACTTCATTTAAAATTTAAAATATTATAAAAATAATAAAACTATTCAATATATGTCAAATTCAATCAGTTGCTAAGTTAAATATAATACTATTTTTATAAAAATATGCTTCCGTCGGGATGTGAGCACGAATTTACTGGTAAAAATTACTG
>CAZYLG010000160.1:1027-4367 GCA_964648565.1 uncultured Thermoplasmatales archaeon | reverse complement strand
CCTAGTTTTGGCAACCATACTATTGTATTTCTTTCTTCCTTTGGATTGTACGCTATCTTCTTGATACGTTTTATCCTAGCATATGAAGCAAATAATAATCCGAGTGCTTTTGTTTTTCTGCCTGATGTGATATTGATGTAAATCTCATCATCTTTGTTTTGCTCATCGATGATTTTTACACATTTTTCTGCAACCTTCACGATATCATAGGTTTCAGTGTTCACCTTTGATACCTTTACCACACGACCAACTGATTCTTTGATGAGATTGTAACTCTCCTCCTGCTTCTTTCTGTTCGTTTCATCTAAAAGCAGTATGAGTTTATCTGGTCCTATTTGTGTTGTAGCAAGCAGTACAGGGTCAGGTGAATAGATGGTTGCAATCAGCACTTTTTGCATGTGTTTTCATTAAGATAATAAAGAATCACTCTAATAAATCTATCTACATAAAGATAGTAAAGTAGATATTTTTATTAACATTGTATACTAATTAGTAGAAATATTTATATGCTGATTTGTTATTACATTTACCATCGATTTTAATTTCTATTGAATGGAGCGTATGATTTGTGAAAAAGGACGATATTGAACGTGTTCTTGTGAAAAGTTTTGATTACTTCAAAGGTGTCCTGGGAACCCATATTGATATTGGAGAATTACATGCGCTCTCTGAATGGATAGAGCAGGAACTGAATGAAGAAATTGAATTAGAAAAGGATATTCATCGTAACTACGTAATTTCAGAACAACAGTTGAGCAGGTTGATTACTTCGGGCAAATACAAATTCGAAGATGTGTATGGAAACACCATAGAACTCATTTATGAGGATGACCCGTTCACTCCATCGATATTAGAATCAGGAAAATTATTAGTGTACAACAATACTAAGTTAAAAACACTGAAAAAAATCAGAGAAACAAACAACAAAAGCAGGAATAAAACTGATAACAAATCCAAACTTTCCGAAGAAATTGATGAAATATTATGTAGAAGTAGGCTGAAAAACCAGGATATATATCAAAAGTACTTGGATACGATAGATGATTTGATTTACTTCTGTATTAAACAAGAATATAATGATTATTTAGAACTATTGCAGAAATTACGTTCAGATATCATGCGAAAACAACTCAAAAAACAGATATCCAATGGGAAGCAGAAAACAATTGCGGATTTCTGCAAATGATTTAAGCGCAAAGTGGTATTATGTTAATGATGATTTTTAAGAAATGGCGTAATGTATAATAATCTAAAAATTTTGGAGGTGATTAATTAATGGATGATAAAAGATATGTGACCATTAATTCTATAAGAATAGGAGTCGCCATAGGTTTTGCTATAGTTCTTATCTTTGCTATAGTATCAAGATTACTCGTTTAATAAGTTGAAAAATTAAGCAATTGGAATTGGTTTAATAAGGGGAAAACTAGTCGATGAATCGTAATAATAAAAAATCTCGAGCGTTTTTGATACGAGTTGGTATGGATTCAACATATGGTGGGTTTGTATCTCCTATATTTCCAGATAAGAGTTTTGTTTTTGTTCCAATCCCAAATGTGAGGGATTGGGGTTACCAACTGGACCAACCTTACGATGGAGCAAAGAAGTATTCCGAATTGAAAACTCCTAGTGGTAAACCGTTTACTAATTATCTCCCTCATGATAGAATAAAAGTTTCAAAAAAAGTATTGAATAATCCTGCCAACCTGCCTGTACATAATGACCCTGAATTCGTGACAAATACCTACGGTGAGAAAAAAGAAAAAAAGGTAATTTACAACAAGGTGAAGGATTTTAAAAAAGGGGATTACATAATTTTTTATGGTACTTTTTTTCCTTGTCCGTTCGGTTTCAAATATAAGGATTATAGTTTTTCAGAATTAAGACGGATGCAACAGAGAAAGAAGCAGTTCTACATTTTTGCTTATCTGAAATTGAAGTATCCTCCGATAGATAAATCAGATTACAAACAGTATGAAGTGGAGATTAGTAACAATGCTCATTATCTTCGTGGTGATTTTAACAAACATGATAATTCATTCATATTGAAGGGAACAGATGAGTCGGGTCTGATTAAACCGATACGTATAGATGACGGAACCAGAACAAAGGGAAATTATTACATGAAACCTGAAATAGCTCAGTATAAGATTAAAAATAAGGATAGCAGAGGTTTAAACAGGTGTTATTGTGAGTTGAATTCAGATGTACTATCATTTTTCGATAAGTGAAATATTATAAAATATATTCTTTTAGCAACCTTTTATACAGCAATCCTTATAGTTATGTTTGTAACTTTGATACTGTTTATCTGTTATATCCCGTTTTTTTTCAACTTCTTTTTTAATATTTTCAATTAGTTCGTCTGCACAGATACCAGTTATCTCTAGATAAGAACCGCGCTTTCCAATAGCATTATCCTTTTTATCTTTTCCAAAAATCGCATATTCATCTATTGAATCTAAATATTTCCTGTTATTTGGAGATTGTTTCATTCCTTCTTTAATACAATCAAGGATTTTAGGTGTGATATCAATTCCCATATCTTGTCCATATGCAAATGATATTTTATCACAGACGAAACAACAATCTCTATCAAACACTGAAGCACGATTATATTGGTTCATTTTAATCTCGTTGCCTCTTTTGTAAAAATTCTGATTAAAATTTGATAATATATCACTGTGCCACTCATGAGGTTTTAAAGGTTTTTTATGAAGATTACCACGATGTCTATATCCCGTAAATTCACCATTTTCTCTAATTGGTTCAACGTGAATTGGACTACATCTATTATTAAAAAAGACAGGGTCCATAACATTATTATTGAAATAGTCAAACGCATCCTCAAAAGTCATGAGTACACTGATTCTGCCCGACAAAACAATTTTTCTTGTACCCTTTAATTCTTTATTCAAAGATTTTTTTGAATTTGAACTGTTAAAAGCTATAATATATTGTTTTTTGTTTCTAAATTTCAATGGACTTCTTTGAATATTATTTTTTAAATATTTATTAAATAGAGATTGTCTTAATGTTTTCTTACAGGGACCGAAAAAAATGTTGTGCTTATCAATTAGGGTTGGAACACAACATTTAACATAATCATGATATGGATTTCCATTCAGTATATAACAATATACTTTGGTATTACTCATAATTTTACTATAAAAAATAAATACTTAAAATTTATTATATGACAATTGGTTTCTAATAATAAGTATAATAATTACGCTAATTTTAAATTTTTTAATAATTCTTTTTCAAGAGGGTCTTTAAATAGTACGTTGTACACCTTCATTTACGAAAATACGGAAAAACAAAAGTATATGGGGGAAGA
>CAZYLG010000160.1:0-1017 GCA_964648565.1 uncultured Thermoplasmatales archaeon | reverse complement strand
GTGGAAAAATACAACAAACAGTCTTCTAACGGAGAAAAAAATTGAGCTGGATATTCACATTATAGATTTTTTCCCAATTTTTTTGGTTCATTAATTCTCTTACAAGAGGGACTTTAAATAGCTTGGAGTGCACAGTCATTTACGAAAATACGGAAAAACAAAAGTATATGGGGGAAGAGAAGTGAGTACCATTAGGAGTAAGCAACGGAAGAAATATAGGAAGAAACCGAAAAAACTTTTCAAATACCTAGGAAAAACGAAAGTCGAAGAGATGCTGGAACGAGCACGTACTGATAATCGAAGGAACTACTTGATACTGCTCACCTTATGGAGGACAGGGATGCGGAACTCAGAACTGGTAAACCTGAGGAAACGTGATATCAAGTTCGATGAGGAACGGATAATCATCCACCAGGGGAAAGGAAAGAAGGACCGTTGGATACCATTAGACCAATCACTTGCTGATTTACTGGCGTATCATACAGGTGATATGGCATTGGATGAACGGTTGTTCCCATTGAGTACCGCTCAGATAAGAAACATCGTGCATAAGTATGAGGGTCCTGACCAGGTGAATCCGCACACCTTTCGGCATAGTTTTGCAGTACATTGTTTGAAAGGTGGAATGAATATCCGAAGTCTGCAAAAAATACTGGGTCATAATGATTTAGCAACCACTGCAGTCTATCTGGATTTGATAGGAAAGGATATCGTTGAAGATTTCAGAAAGATTGATTGGTAATTTACGATTCATGTCAGTGTTAAACAATTTCACAGCAACCTTATCAACAAAACATTCATTCAATATGATACCGAGAGGGAAGTAACTTCTTTTTTTTGCCTCTCTCTCTTTCGCATCCCTTCTAACTATTCTGAAACATTTTTATTCATGTTTCACTATGATAGTGAACAATCATTACCGAATTTAAAAAACATACAGGGAACAAATTGATAACTCTTTCTTGATAAAAAACCCCTTTTTCCCCTCCCTCCAACATCATTAAAACCTAAAACAGA
>CAZYLG010000159.1:0-4406 GCA_964648565.1 uncultured Thermoplasmatales archaeon | reverse complement strand
TACGACTTCAAGAGATGGTGTTAGTGGTGAGTTCAGCGATAGTATTTCTGGTCTTTCTCCTGGTACCATGTATCATTATCGGAGTGTTGCGAATAATAGTGCTGGGGAAGTATATGGTGGTGATATGAGTTTTATCACTTCTCCTGAGAACCCTGATTCTTTCTCAGCGATTAACAGTAATGGTGATATTTTGTTATCTTGGGTGAAGGGTAGTGGTGCTGATTATACGGTTGTTGAACGACATACGGTTGAATCGTGGAGTATGGGTGATGGCATTGAAATCTATAATGACACTGGTTCATCGTATACGGATATAGGGCTTTCTGCTGGCACTTATTTTTATCAGTTGTGGAGTTATACGGTTGGTGATGGATATAGTGATTTTGCTTCTGCGAATGTAACTGTGGACATTGAGTTTTCTGGTTTTACGGTTTCTGATGGTGCAATGGTTCCAACGACAACTGGGTCTTGGGATATTTACATTGAGGATTTATCCGGTAGTTTCGATTGGAGTATTGAAACTTGTCCTGATGTTGGAAGTGCGAGTGATACAGATGATGTGAATGGTACGAAGTCTTGTCCGTTATCTGGATTGTATTATTCCACGGAGTATACTGTTTTTGTGAATGTGACTGGGAGTCAACGAAATGAAACATTCACGTTTGAAACGCAATCTGGTCCGGAGGATAAGATTATGGTTACATTAAATCCGCAGACCATAGCGAACATCAGTCTTAATAAAACCAGTTGGGATGTAAATGCGAATATCGGTGGGAGTGACAGTGAAGCATTTAATCTGGATAATGTTGGTAATGTACAAGTTGATGTCACTGTTTCAGGTACTGGCTCTACGAATTGGACGCTTTCTTCTGCTCCGGCTCATAATATGTTCAACATGAGTTTTAACACGGGAACAACATGGAATTCAATATCTACGAGTGATACTTCTTTCATCACGGATTTAGCATATGATGAAAACATTGATTTTGATTTACGTTTGTTCATGCCGACGAGTTCATCGACGAATGCGGAGCAATCTTCCATTGTCACGTTCACAGCGACTATGGATTAAAAAAATCCCCTCTCTTTTTTCTTTATTTTAAAAAATTAATGTACTTTATTTGCTTTTTTTGTGATATAATCAGTAAATTCAGAAATATTTTTTCCTTCAAAATCTTTATTTTCAAAAATAGTAGAACCACTGACTATAACTGAGGAAGGTATTTCTTTCTCATTCTCATGTATTGCTTCACTAAAAAATTTTTCAACTGAAAAATCAACAGGATGATTATATTCAGATAAATCCAACACGTCTTCATTTCCTCGTCGATGTTCAATAAAAAGTTTTTCTATAAAATCAGATACTTCTTTTTTTGCTTTGATTTTTTCTTTAATCTTTTTTGCTGTTTCACCTTTTACATGATACCTGAAATTAAGGGAGATATGCGGTCCAAAAGCAACAGAGGATGAAACACGATTGACCATACACACCCAAAGACTACCATCATCCATCTCTTGAATATCAGTATATGATGCACCTGTATCAGCACGGTCAGTATTCCAATCATTATAACTGCCGAACCAATGAACATTCGATTGCCAGATGATACGCGGCATCTTTTCAAAAGATTTTTTTAATCTATGCATTGAAAAATTATTTGCAATACCATGAGGTGCATGACGAACACCAACTAACGGATGAACCTTTACTGTTTCTGAATGGTCTTCATGCCGTATTCTATAAACATATGTTTCTTCAATTCCTTTTTTCACAGAGCAAACAGTTGAAGTTATTTTAAAAGAATGTTTCCCACCATATCTTTCAGGTATCTTTGGATGTTTCCTTGTTTGTCCAACACCGATAACATTCATCAATTCGCCACCAAGTTCATCACAAGATTTTTTATCCATGTATTCACAATCACCATATTCATTGAGATGACCGCCCATTCGTTCGCAAAAAAGAGGTAAAGGTTCAGTTAATTCTTTCAAAAAATATCACCTGTTAACATATTCCAATGTTTTTTTATACAGTTTTATCATCATCATTGTGAATAACCCGGCACCAAAACCAATGAGGATTGGATAAAGAATATTGTTTGAAGCAGCATCTTCAGCCATTGGTGTAACCTGATTAGTTGAAATAAAAAAAATAAATCCAACAAGAATCATTACTACAACAATAATTGCTTTTGATTCATATTTCATTGATTCCACCCAACTCGTTTATCTAAAAAAGGGTCATAGGGACTTTTTTTGTATTTATCCCAATATGTTTTATCGGAAACACGTTCATCACAATCATTAAGGGCTTTCTTTGTTTCTTCAAGAATACGTTTTGTTCCCTGCCATTCATCAGTTGTTTTACCAGAGATATAACTGAGTGCCCCTTCGAATTTTCTTGTTGAATCACTGAACCCTTTGAATTTATGCATCCATTCATGTATCAACGTACCAGTTCCTTCAGCAACATCATTAAGGGTATCTCGATGTAAATAAACAACGCCATCACGATACAAACCATTGATTTTATATCCATATCGTTCCATTTCTTTACATCCTTCAAATGTTTCAGCAACACGAATCTTATCCATTTCTTCATCTAATGCTTTTGATTCATCATAAAATTTTTTGATTCGTAACCTATCATCAACTAATGAAATAAGATTTTTAGAATTATTCACTATTTTCTGGAAATTTTCACGTTCATGTGCAGTTAACTCATCGAAACGCATAACCCTTGGTTTCCCTTCAGCACCGGGTATATTCTCCGCTCGTTCAAAACCCGCTTCAATTAAAATAGAATTACCAAAATTCCAATCAACGACTTCATACCCCATATACGAAACATTTTCATTTGCATAATCCGCATAACTTGATTTAATAGCAATTCGTTTCCCACTATAATAATCAAGTATCTCTTTCCTCCATAACTCACGGGTTTCTGTTGGCATAATCTTATTCTGCAAATCAAGATAATTTGATTCATTACCTTCAGCATATGCTTTAACTATTTTCCGTATAATAGAAACATCATCTATTTTCTCCAATAAATTAACAATTTTTCTCTCTAATTTATCAGAGGCAACAACATCACGTTCCACATTCATCAATTCTTCCTCTTCATCATACATATGATAAGAGAAAAGATAACGGTCTGCACGGTCCTCCTGTTTCTGCATCACCATGTTTTTAATAGCAAGCCGTTTCGTATTATCTGTAAATTCAAGTATCTCCCCAACATCACCTTTATATTTCACATGGTAATCTTTACGGAATGGTAAAAGACTGTTTTTTGCATCTAAAACCGATTTATTAGGCATCCCGATAAGCGTTATTTTAGTACCATGCGTACGATTATTCGGTTCATGATATGCATGTAATAATTCCGATTCAAGTTTTTCATTTTCTTTTAAAACAACATAATATGTTTTCCCGATGGCTTCTATTTTAACAGGTATTCCTTTTCGTGCTAAATCTAAAGAACCAATCGTGATACCTTCACCAAAACGACCGATTTGTTTTTCATCCACGGTTTCATGACTTCCAAGGACAAGTAAATGTTTTAATTTTAATTCATGGTCTGTTTTATATTCAAGCACCCAATTACCATTTTTATCACGATGAATATCAATATCATCTACATCTTCTGATACATCAAAAGCATTAGCCAACCATTCACGAAATGCATCTGTCAACCCCCATCGTTTCCGATATTTAGGGTCAATAGTAGAATACTGAAATTCAAGATTTTCATATTCATCGGAAAAATCTTCTTTTAAATTTGGTCTCACAGGAATTAAATCTTTCCCTAAAATCTTTAATGAATATAATTCCGTTCCATCTACTAAATCACTATTAATCAAAAAATTAATCCCTTTTGAATCATAAGGGTCAAAACCAGAAAGAAAGGATAATTCCTTTCCAAAAAGTTCCTGATTGATATAATTCATTTTTGAATCTCCCCCCTCTTCTGAAAACATACTAAGGTCTGAAGGTTTTTTCATTAATTTTAAATTACCATGATTCGTCATTTTTAAAACATGGTCCTTTTCTTCCCCACAATTCAACACTTTATTTACTTCATCTCGTTCACAAGACACTGAACGTGAAATAGTAGCATTGATATTGCTGAAACCAACTTCAAGGCTTTCAGGTCTGATAAAATTAACTTCTGAAGACGGACGGATTTTATCACAATCAGTACCGCTGCAAACCTCACATTCCCAAGGATTATCGAGATTCTTATTATACTCGCAAGAAAGTTGTTTCATTGAATATTAAAACCAGATAGAACCTTATAAAAATTATGACGATTAAGTATACAAGGGAAGCGTATGAGTTGTCAGAAATACAAAACCGTACTTCTGATTTTTTTTCAAGAGTGAGATACTCTCAATCTTGAT
>CAZYLG010000158.1:0-4433 GCA_964648565.1 uncultured Thermoplasmatales archaeon | reverse complement strand
TTAAAGGGAAACTAGTTCCCGGAAAATGCATTTCGGAGGCTAAAAAGGTATGACAGAAAAGAAAAAAGTAATCATAATGGGTGCAGCAGGCAGAGATTTTCACAATTTCAACGTATACTTTCGAGACAATGAAGAATATGAAGTTGTTGCATTTACCGCTACACAGATCCCAGATATCTATGGAAGAAAATATCCATCCGAACTTTCAGGTTCACTATATCCAGATGGAATCCCTATCTATGCTGAAGAAGAACTCAGTTCCTTAATTAAAAAACATGATATTGATGAAGTTGTTTTTGCATATAGCGATCTTCCATACAATTATGTTATGGAAAAATCAGCGATTGTTAATGCAGCTGGAGCTGATTTTACATTACTCGGTCCAGATAGCACCATGATTAAATCTAATAAACCAGTGATTGCAGTTTGTGCTGTACGAACCGGTTGTGGAAAATCACAAGTATCCCGAAAGATCTTTGAAATCCTTAAAGACAAAGGATTAAAAGTAGCTAGTATTCGCCATCCAATGCCCTATGATCCAGATCTTACCACGCAAATCGTCCAACGTTTTGCTTCCTATGATGATTTAGATAAATATAATTGTACTATAGAAGAACGAGAAGAATACGAACCGTACATTGACATGGGTGGCGTGATTTATGCTGGTGTCGATTATGGTAAAATCTTAGAACAAGCTGAACAGGAAGCCGATGTCATCATTTGGGATGGTGGAAACAATGATTTTTCATTTTATAAACCAGATCTTTTAATCACCCTTGCCGATCCACACCGACCAGGTCATGAACTCTCATATTATCCGGGTAGTGTGAATACCATTGCTGCAGATGTGGTAGTTATCAACAAGGTAAACACAGCTAAGAAAGATAACATTGAATTGGTTCGAAAAAACGTGAAATCAGTTAATGATCACGCTGAAATAATTGATGGGATTTCAGAAGTAATCGCTGAAGATGGAAATCAAATCAATGGTAAAAAAGTCCTTGTCATCGAAGATGGTCCAACAGTAACTCATGGTAGCATGCAGTATGGTGCTGGAACGGTTGCAGCTGAGGATAATAACGCTGGTGAAATCATTGATCCTCGTCCATTTGCAGTTGGATCCATTGTTGGCACCTTTGAGAAATACACGCATCTTTCAAAAGTACTTCCAGCCATGGGTTATGGAAAGAAACAAATGAAAGAACTAGAAGATACCATTAACAATGCAGATGTGGACATAGTTGTCAGTGGAACACCAATTGATTTGAAACGAGTGTTGAAAACTGATAAGAAACTTGTTCGAGTTCGATATGGTGTTGGCAAAAAAACAGCTGAAGACCTTAAACGCATTGTTGAAACCTTTACTAGTAAACATCTCTAATGTAGTTTAGAGATTCTTTTCTTTTTCTTTTTATATTTCGATAAAATTCTAAAATGAACTTCGATTTTGGTGCTTTTTTTTATATCGTTCATATTGGTTATCAAATTTTTTGCGCAATTGTTTATCAACATTTATCAAATCAAGGTAAATCAAACTAATAGTGAAAGTAATCAATAAAAAATTCAACAAAAGAAATGTTGATTAAACTTGTTATATTCTCAACCAATTATAAAATACAAAATCTTACTTTCAAATTTCCTATTATCGATGATTAAGCCCAATTTAAATTTTTTCTGGCTAAACTAAATTTAAAAAGTAGTGTTTCTAATTAAAGCACTTCATTAAAAAATTCATGCTTAACTATATCAAAATGATCTTAGAGATTTCCTATTTTTGAAAAAAATAATGTGGGATTAATTTGGGATTTATTTGTGAAATACTTGTGAATTATTTGTGAATTAATCTATTATCTCATGGTACATAATTAATAAAATAGATGCAAATAAACAGAATTGGAAAGAAAGAAACAGCATTTGTTTTAATTCTTAGCATATTACTTATTATACTGAGTATGACCATTGTTTATTTCTTTCAATCTCAATATTATCCGCCAGAGGAATTAGAGTTTTCCTTAGACGAAGGCAGACATAACGGATATAATGAAAGTTGGTATGTTGCATTCAATCTCATTTCCGATAAAGGAGATGAATATAATTTTTTCTCAGTATACGGCATTAACGATGAAAATAGATTTCATAAACTAAGCGCATTGGCCGATATCTCAAATGATGAATATTTTTATAAAATGTATAATAAAAAACCAGATGATTATATCATATCTCAGGAAAAACTCAATATCACCTATGATTATTTTTATGGAGTTGATCGTTGGTATCAAATTAAAGATGAACAATTCTCATACCATTTTTATGGAGGATTGCTTGATAAGAAGGGGGAACCAATTATTCTAAATTGTACAATGATTAGTAATAAAGAACCAATTAGAATGAAAGATTCATTTTTAAATAAATTTGTGTTCAAAGATGAATCAAATAATCTCTTTTATTATGCGCAAACAAACATAGATGTCCAAGGAACATTGTTTATGAATGGAAGCATCACAAATTTGTCCGGATCTGCATGGATTGATAGACAATGGGGAGATACATTATTTCCACATAGCTATGAATGGTTTGCAATTCAACTTAATAACGATTACGAAGTTGCTGCTGCAAAAATTAGGGATGATTATAAGAATATTTCTTATGCATTATTGATTAAACCAGATGGTCAAGTAATTGATTTAACTGAAGATATTCATATTATTAGCTTGGAAAAAAGCAAAGATTACTTTTCTAAGAAATGGTTTGTTTCTTCAGTTAAAGGAAAGTTTAATCTCACCATACAAACGACGATAAACGATCAAATAGTCAATATGTGGCCATTTACAAAATTATTTGAAGGGGGTTGTACAGTATCCGGATTCTTTAATGATAAACCTATCAAAGGAAGTTGTTTTTCTGAGCAAAATCCATAGTAAGATGTTTTTCTTCTTTAAAATCTTTAGATATCAAAAACATTAAAAGAATGATTTTATTACTTTCCTTGATTCTATACTATGGCCTCATTTAATCAAGTTTTATATTGGTTAATCGCAAACTCAATTGGGGGAGGAAATAGAATCAAAATCTTAGATGAATTATTTAGGAAACCTCAAAATGCAAACGAGTTATCCGAAAATCTTGGAATTGATTATAAAACTATTCGTTATCATCTTAAAGTTTTAAAGGAAAATGATTTCATTGAGATAGCTGGATCAGGATATGGGAAAACATATTTTATATCAGAAACACTCATGGAACATAAAGATAATTATGATAAAATCAAAAAAGACATGATTAAGTAGTGTAAATTTAAAAAAATTGTAAATGTGATATAAATGAACGAAAAGGAAAAACCAACTGAGGAAAAACGTTTTCAGATAAATAAAAAACCGGTTTATATCATGGCAATTTTAATATCTATAGGCATCATTACCGGTTTAATAGTTAGCAATTATTTTTTAGTCAGTGCAAATCAAAGTATCGAAGAATGGAATGAAGGGATTGACTCATGGAATGAAAAATGGAGCAATTATTCATGGGACAATCATTCGTGGGGAAACTATTCATGGGGCAATTATTCAAGCGATAACGTTTCAGATGGAAATTTTACTCATAGCGATAATGTTACGTCAAATAATAATACTTCCTGGGCAGATTTTTATCAGCATTTAACACCACTCACGTATTCTGATGTATTCCTTCAAATAATTACAGTTATTCTACTTTGTATCAGCTCATATTTTTTATTAGCCGTTAATATAACATATATCAAAATTTATAAATCAACAAAATCTAAATATATTATTGGTTTATTTTTCGTTTTTACGCCCCTTCTTATTGTATCCTGTTTTTTCATTAGAGTTGTGAAGTCGTTATTTTTTTCATCTGCGCTAGAGTTTAACCTAATTTCTCCAATTCTTGGTTTTGGAATCGCTGGACTAGGCGGCATGTTGAGTATCTTAAGTGTATTTATGATAATTGGATCTGGAATCTTAATCTATTTGAGTAACACATAATACTAGTTAAAAAAAGAAAGAATATTGCTACTCTTTATTTAATTCATCAAAGAGTATATATGGTAAATAAATTATTATAATTTGTCATCATATTTTCTAAGTAACTAAGTACAATCTTTACCCCCGTATCTCAGATTTGGGAATAAATTGGGATTAATTTGTGAAATATCTTTTTAATCAGATAAGAGAACTAAATAATTAACATGATCTTCATCAACAAATTGAGCCGGCACACGAACCAATTTTTGAATATTTCCACTGTGAAAAATGAAACATTCATTGAATTCAATCAAGTAAAAAATGAAGAAGAGTTTAAAAAAAATTTAGATGATATCCTGGTGTACGTTTGTGATAATAGGACCAAACAAATTATTTTAGATTTAAGAAACATTAGACATGTTGATAAAATTGTTAAATCTATGAACCTATATC
>CAZYLG010000157.1:0-4434 GCA_964648565.1 uncultured Thermoplasmatales archaeon | reverse complement strand
ACTCGATTTGCTCCATTTCAGGAGTTCGAACCATGTGAATAAAAACAATGCCTTTCGTCGGATAGATCAAATTCGGATATTTATTATCTCCTTCTTCTTTTGGTACCTTAGTATAAAAAGTAGGTTTACTCATTTTCAATTGAATATTTTCAATATATTTCCTAAGATGAGGGTTATCCTCCAGTAACTTATTTTCTTCATCTTTATCCATCTTAGGCATAACTGTTCCTCTTAGAATGCAACACCACTTGTTTCAATTGCAAGACCTGAACCAGGTTGCACTTTAAACGTGGTTGATGCTTCATACCGATTTTGCGCACCATTAAATTTTTCGATATAAAACTGATACACAAGACCAATACCTGGCATATTCTCTTGAGCCACCCGATAATGAATATCACTAATCATTTGAAACGTACTATGAATATCATCACTCCAATCACTTGGATTAGCAGTAACAATTATGATTTTACCAGATCCTTTTAATCGATTAAAAAAACTAGTTAGATCCATCAAATTATCACCATTTAAACTCTCACTAAGAAGAGTGGATAATGAATCAATAAAAATAATCTCAGGATCAAAAATCTTTTTAGTAGTAAGTAATGCATCTAGATACGTATTTTTTGGTTTCGGTTCAGCTAAAGTTACCTCAGTTGAAATAAAAAAAAGTTTTCCACTCATCAAAAAATTCCGAGTATCATACCCAACTGAAGCTGTTTGACGTAAAAAACTTTTCACACTATACTGCGTAGAAATATACGTACAAGTATGCCCTTGAGATAAAAAACCATACCCGAAACGTTGACAAAAAATACTTTTTCCAGCTCCTTCCTTCCCCTCAAGGAAAATAAGGGATCCATCTGGAATTTCTTTTCCGAATCGTTCAGCAAAACCATCTTTTTCCCCATTCCGTTCAAGAATCAATGATTTTGTCTTACTTAACTCACCCATATAACGTTTAACACCTCAACAATTTTTTTTATGAAATAGTGAATATGAATTCATCATCAACTGATTGTGGCCCAACCAAACGAAGAGTTTGCCCACCACTTCCAATCATCCCTGAATCAACATACAATGTACTGATCTCACCAGGCCGAATTGATTCCACTGAAAAATTATAATCTGATGAAATAACCACTTCACCATCAATGAACACTGAAAATGTTTCAGCTGTAGTAATAAGTTCATTACCGCCTGTGTTTTTCACATAAAACAAATGATCAGTACCCGATACGGGAATATGCTTGGGATCATTAATAACTGAAAACTCCGTATCTAACACCTCTTGCACACGCATACCACGTTCTGAAAAACTTGAATTCAAATCAAAAGTTACCGCTAAGAACACTCCAGAAACAGCTCCAGCTGCAATCACTGAAGCAATGAAGAATACGACATGTGAACCAGTTACACTAAATCCCATTTTTTATGTCATCCCATCTACAATTTTTTTTATTTAAGGATATGAATACGTTGCATAATCACAAATTCCATTCTTGGTAATCACTTTAACTTGATGCACTCCAGATCCAGATACTCCATTAACTAAAACCGTATATGAACTTTCAGGAAACCAATACAAATCATCAATGGCAAATACCGACATCGATCCATCAATTAACACAGTAACATACGATGTTTCAATCACGGTAGATCCACTATTTGTAAGGTTAATCGTTAGATCATGAAGCGAACTATTAGCTTGTGCACTCATATCAGTTATTTGAATATTTGTTTGCAATTCATCAACCGCACGATTTCTCATATCATCATAACTTTCATCTAAATCCGTAAGTACCGGAAGAACAGTTCCCATAGAAACTTCAAGGACCATAAGCAATCCCACACCTAAGATTGCAAATGAAGCTGAAATTGAAAATCCTATGTGCTCACCATCCTTTCACCCATTATAATGATACTCCATTTAATGAAGAGTAAACAATCACTAAATTCAACTATTTAATTTTTTTTAGGAAGAGAACGAATACGTGTTTTTACTGTGTATGATGATACGTATCAACTTTCTTTTCGATACGAGCAAGCTCCCCATTGATCCGTTCAACGAAATGTTTCTCAAACTTCTTTCCTTTCAACCGCTGAATATACATATAAGATTGAATGTGATCCTTTGAAGGAAGATCAGAAGATTTATCATTCTTCTTCTTAGATGCCTCTGAATTATCCTTTCCTTCAGTAATACCGGTCGCATACTCAAGTAAACTAATCTTTACATCATCAGTGATCCAATCAACATCAACATAATAATCAAGGACATGATCCAAATTCTCATGACCACAACGATTCACTAGATATTGCAGCCAATTCATTAGAACAATAATACTTTCAGGATTCGTAGGAATACATTCCAATGGATCAGTAGTTAAATGCTTCGTTGAAACCGATTCATCATAAGGAAGTTGAATATCATTATCCAAAGATTCCTGAGGCGAATCATGATCTTGAACCCCCTGCTGTTTTTGTTGTTCCAACAAATCAATCTTTTGTTCTAACGCTTCTATCTTTTCAATGTACTCTTGAACATCTTTATTATCAAATGACTCAGTATCAGATGATTTTTCAGATTCTTCATCCTGACTAATCGTTTCAACGTCTATCTGTTCAGTAGTATCAGTTGATTTAACTGGTTTCTCCACTGGAGTAGGAAGTGAACCCGTTTCCTTATACGTCTGAATCAAACTATGAATCTTTTCAGCTAATGCATAAAGCTGGTCTTTAGTAATATCCACTTGTTTTTCAACAAGTTTCTGTTCAAGTTTTTCAGCAATCGACTGAGGAATAATCTGATCAGCAACTAGAGAAGATAACTCTAATTGTAAATCAAACTCTTCAGCATCAGGCTGTCCACCTTGCTTATTATCCTCACTCATAATCCAATACCTAATTCATATTCCCGGCTTTTAAATTTTCGATAAAAACATCAATTGCCGAATCAAGCGTACTTTCAACTTTGGTTCCAGGAGTAATCTCAGAAAACGATAATTCAATAATCCGTTCCATCTCTTGATCTGATAAATCCACTTCAAAACTCGGTTCAACCGCGGGTTGATTTTGTTGAACTGTTTGTATCATACTATTACCTGATTCAAGTGTTGATAATTTATCCTTTAACGTATCTACTTCCCGAGTAATATTTTCTAAAGACTCTAGTCGCTTCTTCGTAACTTTTGACAATCCCACAAAAGGATTCATTTGTTCCGAAACGATTTCATATAAACTCACTAAATCATCTAAATCCTTTGAAAGCGCAGAAATCTTTTCTCCCACTGAATTAATATCTTGTTGATTCTTTTTAATCTGAAAATCAAAATCCTTAATTCGTTGTAAAATAGCTCTTTTCTGTTCCAATTCCTCACGAGTTGATGCTGGAGAAGTTGTTCCTTGTTCTTCAGCTTCTTCGACAAGATCGCTTACATCACCTAAATCATCATCCTCAGATTCATCTTTTTTATCTGATTCAGAATCATCAGATTTCTTATCATCTTTAGACTCTTCAGCATTCTCATTAAGTTTGATAACCTTCCGAAGATTTTCAACATCCTCTTTAGGTTCCTCTTTCGGCTCTTCCGCTTTGGCAACTGGCGCATCAGAAGATTCTTTCTCCTTATTTTCGGTACCTTCTGATGCATTATCAGATTTTCCCATCTTTAACTTTATCGGTACCCCTCCTAGCAATCCACCTGCATAAAATAATACACATCAGCTATAAAAACATTATTAAGTATTCAAATCTGAATTGTTCTAAATAACAAAAAGTATTAAAATTAGTATCAAATTGAGTATGAGTAACGACGGATAGGGAAATTTTGTCGAAAAGACCATGACAAGAAAGATGGAGAGGCCTATTTTCATTCGTGACAAAGACCCACTTGCTCAAGGGTCAACCTTAGTGGTAGGTATCGATAAGAAAGGAAAGATCATCCGATTTAATGATACCTTAGAAGAATTTACCGGATCTGTAAAAAAAGATGTTCTTGATGTTCCTTTTGCAACTTATTTTTCAAAACAGATTCCAAAAGAAGAATTAGAAAACCTTGTTAAACAAGCGCGATATAATCCAGATTCTCTTGACCTCGATACTTCTTTTCGAACGGTTCATGGTGATGATGTCCTGGTTTCCTGGACTGGTTTTGCATTAAAAAATGATGAGGATGGAAGAGTATCACAGTTAAATCTTGTTGGAACTCCACAAAAACAAACAGTTTCAGCAGCACAATCTAAAAAAACTTCTCAAAAGAAGAAATCTTCTTCGAAAAGTAAATTAAAAAAACAGGGGAAATCAGAAAAAACTTCATTAGAAAAAAATACTGACTCTCAGGAAAACGTATCAAAAAAAGAAAAAGAATCAAAAAAATCCACTTCACCACCTGAATCTAAAAAACAAGATTCAAAGAAAAATAAAGATACATC
>CAZYLG010000156.1:0-4441 GCA_964648565.1 uncultured Thermoplasmatales archaeon | reverse complement strand
AATAAATGGAATGCTGATTCAAATTTTGTTATTGAAATGTTTCAAGATATCCAGGAAACGTTTCAACATATTCCTATGAAAGCGTTAGATCGAGTTGCTGATAAAACAGGTGTTCCAACAGGGCAATTATTTCACATAGCTAGTTTTTATAAATCATTTAGTTTGGAATCAAAAGGTGAAACACAAATTCAAGTGTGTATGGGTACTGCTTGTGTGGTCCGAGGAGCAAATGAAGTTCTAGAGTCATTTGAACGAGAACTAGGAATAAATGCAGGTCAAACCACTGAAAATAAAAAATTCAGCCTTGAAAAAATTCGATGCCTTGGATGCTGTGGTTTAGCACCAGTAATTACCATTAATGACGAAGTTATCGGTGGTGTGAAACCAGCTGAAATCCCAGATATTTTGAAAAAACATGGATTTACAAAAGAGAGGGGAAACTGATGAATCTTAAACAACTTGAAACCATAAAACAACAATCTCAAAAAACATTTGATTCCTACAAAGCATCATTACACGTTTGTACAGGGACTGCATGTGTTGCAAATCATTCATTTTCCCTCATTGAAACGTTAAAAAAAGAATTGAAAAAACATAATCTTGAAAAAGAAATTTTAATCGTACCAACGGGTTGTAATGGTTTTTGTGAACAGGGACCGATCATGGTAGTTCAACCTGATGGTATCTTCTATCAAAAATTAAAAGAAAAAGATATTGTTGATATCATCAAACAACATCTTATCAAGGGCAAATCAGTAGAGCGATTATTTTACAAGCATCCAAGCAAGAAAACATCAATTGAACAAATGAAAGATATCCCATTTTTTGGAAAACAACAACTATTAGCGATGAGACATCGTGGGCAGATCGATCCTGAACAGATTGATGATTATATCCGCATGGGCGGGTATCAAACCGCATATAATGTACTTTCAAAGAAAACTGCTGATGAAGTCATTAAAACTGTTACAAAAGCAGGTATCCGTGGTCGAGGAGGAGGAGGATTTCCAACTGGTGTGAAATGGAAATCATGTCAGGAAGCAGTTGAAAAAACAGGTAATACTCCGTATATTATTTGTAATGCTGATGAAGGAGATCCTGGTTGTTTTGCTGATCGAAGTATCATTGAAGCTGATCCACATTCAGTTATTGAAGGAATGATCATTGGTGCTTATGCAATTGGTGCACGCGAAGGATTTGTTTACATTCGAAAGGAATATCCTCTTGCCTTGAAACGTTTGGAAAAAGCAATAAAACAAGCAAGGGAACAAAATCTTCTTGGAAAAAACATATTGGAAACTGGTTTTGATTTTGATATCACCATTCATCGTGGTGCTGGAGCTTTTGTCTGTGGAGAAAGTACAGCTCTAATGGCTTCATTAGAAGGAAAACCTGGAGAACCACGAGCAAAATATGTGCATAGTACAGAACAAGGCTATAAGAACATGCCAACCGTGCTTAATAATGTAGAAACCTGGGCGAACATTCCCCTTATTTTAGATAAAGGAAGTGACTGGTTTGCAAATATTGGCACTGGTGATGTAACAGATAATCCATGGAGTGGAAGCACGGGAACGAAAGTGTTTTCACTTGTGGGAGATGTTCGAAACACTGGTCTAGTGGAAGTTCCTATGGGTATAACTCTTCGAGAAATCATTTATGATATTGGTGGAGGTATCCCAAAAGATAAAAAATTCAAAGGCGTGCAAACCGGAGGACCATCTGGTGGTGTACTTCCTGATTCTAAACTTGATTTACCTGTTGATTTTGATAGTTTAAGTGAAGCTGGGTCCATGATGGGATCTGGTGGTATGGTGGTTATGGATGAAGACACATGCATGGTGCAACTTGCAAAATATTTCATTGATTTTTTAAAAGAAGAATCCTGCGGGAAATGTACTCCTTGCAGGGAAGGTCTTACCGCAATGAGTGAAATCCTTGGAAAGATAAGTGAAGGAAAAGGAACTGAAAAAGACATTACTCTTTTAGAAGAATATGCTGAGACCATGAAAGTAGCCAGTTTATGTGGTCTTGGTCAAACAGCAGCAAATCCAGTACTAAGTACTATAACGTATTTCCGAGATGAATACGAGACTCATATCAAAGATAAAACCTGTCCTGCAGGTCAATGTAAATCATTAGTCACCTACACGATCAATCCTGAGAAATGTACGGGTTGTACGTTGTGTGCACGGAATTGTCCAACAGATTGTATTAGTGGAAAAGTAAAAGAGATTCATGTCATCAATCAATCAGAATGTATTAAATGTGGCACGTGTAAAACCGTGTGTAATTTTGATGCAGTGGAGGTGAAATAAACATGACTGAAGAAAACAAAATATCTGTTACAATCGATGGGAACGAAGTAAAGGTTGATAAAGATACTACGATTTTATCTGCAGCTAACAGTATTGATCTGTTCATTCCAACCTTGTGTCATAGTGAACTTGTTGAACCATATGGTGCTTGCAGACTTTGTCTTGTTGAAATTGATGATGGAAGAAAAAAACGATTAGTTACTTCATGTAATTACCCTATTCGAAAATCAATTACGGTTGAAACAAAATCAGATCGGGTTATAAAACATCGTAAGAACATTTTAGAAATGATGCTTGCCCGTTGGCCAAATGTTAAAATCATTAAGGATATGGCAGCTTTTCATGGGATTAAAACACCCCGGTATGCTTCTCCATTGCAAGACCCGCAAGATAATGCTTGTATTCTCTGTGGTCTTTGCGTGCGTGCATGTGAAGAGGATATCTGGGAGTCCGCACTTAATTTTGCTAATCGAGGACCAGAACGAGAAGTGATGATGGGATATGGCGAAAACCTTCCACAATGTGAAGGTTGTGAAACCTGTATGTCTATTTGTCCAACTCATGCAATTGATATGGATAAAGAAGATCCAAATAATCCAGCAGATCCTAATCTTATGAGAAAAGCAGGATTAAATCTTACTCGGGAAATGGTATTGTTAGATGATAGTCAATGCAGAATGCGAAAAGTAGGAACAGCTCATCTTACTGAAATCATGGATGAATATGATTTGTTACCCGTGAAAAATTATCGATTCGGCAGCCATAAAGATACGAAGAATATTGCATCAGATGTCTTTTTAAAGAATTATTTAACCCAAGGAAATCCTGATGGATGCTGGCAAGGTTGTACGATGGCTTGTGCGAAAACAGCAGATGGATTCACCTTGAAAACAGGACCATACAAAGGAGATCAAGTGGTTGTGGATGGACCGGAATATGAAACCGTGGGTGGCTGTGCCAACATGGGGATTTTTGATCCTGAATTTGTTCTTGAATTCAATTTTTATTGTGATACCTATGGATTGGATACAATTTCGACTTCAACTGGTATTTCTTTTTACATGGAACTGTTTGAATATGGCATTTTAAACAAAGAACGATGCGGTGGACTCGACTTACAATTCGGTAATGGTAAGGCAGCGTTAACCTTTATGCATCGAATGGCAGATAACGATAAGGATGAATTCATTCAAGTCGCTTCAAAAGGAATCAGACGAGTGAAAGATTGGTTAATCAAAAAAAACTGGGGCGACAAACAACTCATTGAAGACTGTGGTATGGAAAGTAAAGGACTTGAATACTCTGAATATGTCACCAAGGAATCATTGGCTCAACAAGGTGGTTATGGAATGACCTTGAAAGGACCTCAACATGATGAAGCATGGCTTATTTTTATGGATATGGTAAATAATCAAATCCCAACGTTTCAAGATAAAGCCGAAGCACTTCATTATTTTCCCATGTGGCGAACCTGGTTTGGATTAAATGGATTATGTAAATTACCATGGAATGATGTAGAACCAGTAAATAACGCTGAAACCGATGAACCAGCGAAAGTTCCTGAACACGTGAAAAACTATGTAGATTATCAAAATGGGATGACTGGAGGAAATGTGGATAAGAAAGGTCTTATTTTGCAGAGTGAACGAGCCTATAATTGGCAAAGAGCCATGAACGTATGGATGGGGCGGGGAACAAGAAAAGATGATTGGATTCCCTATCGATCAATGGGTCCGGTTACTAAAAAAGAATATGAATCTAGAAAAGAACGGTATGACACCCAATTCGTTGAACAACTTGGATTACCAAAAAAAGAAGTCGATAAGATGAGTACTGAGGAGAAAATACAGAAATTGTATGAGTATCGGCAGAATCGGTATCAAAAACTCATGGATGCAGTGTATTATCGCAGGGGTTGGACGCCTAATGGAATTCCAACGCCACAAAAAATGAAACAACTTGGTTTCACAGATAAAAAAATGCTTTCCATGCTTCAGAAAAAAATTGATGAAGACCAAAAAAAGGAATTGAACACATGGGGTGGAGACTATAATGATGATGAACAACCGCCAACTGATAAAAAACAATATTGGCTTGAATGGTAACCAAGCATGAATCTACAA
>CAZYLG010000155.1:0-4546 GCA_964648565.1 uncultured Thermoplasmatales archaeon | reverse complement strand
GATACAACTCCGGAGTGATATTCCGAAAAAACTCCTTGAGAGAAGGATGTATCGAAGAAATCGTCGAAGTCAGAAATGGCATCGGCCACCACGTTTTGATAATAGAAAACGAGAGGATGGGTGGTTAGCTCCAAGTATTCAACATAAGTTGGATAGTCATCTTCAGATCATCTGGAAAATAAAACAAGTGCTTCCGGTCACAAGGATCGTGGTGGAAGTCGCTGGGTTCGATATTCAACGTATTAAGAACCAGGATATCCAAGGTGAAGGATATCAACAAGGTGAACAACTGGGTTTCTATAATCTCCGTGAATATGTTCTCCACAGAGATAATCATACATGTCAGCATTGTAATGGACGTAAGAAGGATCCTGTTCTTCAGGTTCATCATCTCCGAGGTCGTATGGAAGGTGGTGCGACTGATCTTCCAGATGAATTGTTGACGGTTTGTAAAACGTGTCATCAGGATCATCATCGTGGTAAGGATGTTATTCCTGTGGATAAGAAGATTCGTTCTTTTAAACCGGAGACGTTTATGACAGTTGTTCGGTGGAAACTTGTAAATATAGTGCGAGAGAAATTCCCGGACATTGCTATTGGGCATACATTTGGACATATCACGAAAGCAAAACGTATTCGTAATGGTCTTGTGAAGTCTCATGGGAATGATGCGTTTGTGATCGCTGGTGGAAATGGTGAGATGTCCCGGGTTAACACAGTGTTATCTGGCCAGCGTTGTCGTAATAATCGTTCCCTTCAGAAGAACAGAAAAGGATTCAAGCCGAGTATAAGGAAACAAAGGTATGGGTTGCAACCTGATGATCTGGTGTTGTTTGATGGTTTGGTTCGTTGGGTGAAGGGTGTGCATTGTCGTGGTTCTCGTGTGTTGCTCGATATGGGTAAGAGTGTTGCTCTAAAAAATGTGGAGTTAATTTGTTATGGTAAAGGATTATTTTGTTAGACTTGGAAAAAGAAAAGACAGAAGAACGGAAGATCTCCTCAATTCCGCCCCACCCTTTCGGATGGGATCTCCTTGAGATGATTAGATGAATACGACCCTTTGGAAAATTAAGAGTAATTTACTAGATAAATGGTGGTTTGACCAACAAAATAAATCCATTTTTGAGAATATTATTTGGTTACCATTAACAATTAGTGATCAGTTACCGTTTCCCCTCAGCAAATATTTCATTAAACTTATTGATAACCTAGGATTAGTATTTTTTAGATTTCTTCATTTATTCTCATTAAAGTTTTCTTCATATTATCTTATTGAAGGAAATGAAAAACAGTCTACAAAAAAAATAAGAATACTTTATAATGGTAATCCTAAATCTCTTGGATTTATCATCAAAAGGTTTTATACAAAATCGTATCAAATAAAAAAAATAAGTAAAAATCAAGGGAAAAAAACCAGGAATCAAAAAAACAATTACAAGCAACAGCCCGATGCAATCATAACGAAATCAGACATGTTTTATCGAGCATATTTTCAAAGTAAGGGATATATCGCAATCCCTGAACATGTCACTTTTCTCTTAAATACAACCCGATCGCTAGAACAAATTATTAATGGTGTTCATTCAGATATTAGAAATGATATTAAAAAAGCACAAAATACAAAGTATACATTTGAAGTTCGGGATGATGTAAAATCATTTGATTTATTTTATTTTCAAATGTATCTTCCATATGCCCAGTGGAAACACAAAAAATCAGATCGAATCGCAACATATGCTACTATTCGTCATCTGCAAGCACAAGGAGCAGAATTACTGCTTATTAAACATAAGGAAGAATATATTTTTGGTGGAATCTTTCAAAAGGAAAAAAATATTATGAAAACATATTATGCTGGTTTGAAGAATAAAAAGTTCAGCCATTTACATAATGGCATCATGGCGTTATCTTACTATTATCTCATACTTATTTCAAAGAAAAAGAATTGCAAGTACATAGATTTCGGTACAGCAAAGCCATTTAGAGATGATGGATTATATCAATACAAAAACAAATGGAATATGAAAATTGTTCAATCATCGCCGTATTCTTCAGATTTATTTGCAATAAAAATTTATAAAAATAAATCTATTTTCGATAACTTCATTACGCATCATCCAGTTCATTATTTTAATAACGAGAAAATCAGATTGCTAAAAAAAGAATGTTAAATACAGTTGAAAAAGCATAATTATAAAATTCAACACCATCATAAGGTTCAGGAACAAAGATATTACTACTCTCTAAGATTTCAGAGGACTTATGACCCAAGACAAAATGTATGGCTTCCCAATTTCAAGTGTTTTCTTTCAAATTTGCGGATTTATTTTTCTTCTTCTCATATTATTTTTTACGTTCATATTAGATTCACTTATTGTTAGTATCATTGTCTTTTTTTCCATCCTTATTTTTTGGTATATATTTGTTTTTCATTTCAAACAACGATTTTCAACGTTAAGAAACAAAATTTTACAATCGATGATATCTTTAGCTGATTTAGATGGATCAGAAAAGATTTTAGATTTAGGAACAGGAGCTGGTTATGTAGCAATTGGTTTTTCGAAAGTGTTAAACGCTGGGTTAGTAGTTGGAGTTGATAAATTCGATCAAACCACATCAATTCTTGGAAGGAACTTTTTTGAAGAGTTAAAAATTAATTTCTTTGGTAATACGCTTAACCAAGCCAAAAAAAACGCATATATTGAAAAACAGTCAGATAAGATCATGTTTGTAAAATCAGATTTAAAGCACTATTTTCCATTCTCAGATAAATCATTCCATGTGCTCCTTTCAAGTCAATTTCTTTATTGCATCCCTATAAAAAAAAGAGAATGGGTGCTATCTGAAATTAATCGAGTGTTAAAACCTGAAGGAAAACTTATTTTCTTTGAATCAAAAAAATACGTAAACTGGGATATAACACAGTTGGAACAATATTTCAATAAATTGAACTATGAAACTAAGATTCATTCACTCAATTATATGAATAATAAATGCATCTTTTATGCGTGCAAACCAAAATAGTTAGATAAATAAACATTTATTCCCAAATAACAATATTGTAACTTCTTGAAAAAATGCATTCTTTTAAAGTAATAACTTTTTATATTTTAAAGTTTATAATAATTATTATTAAATAAATTTACAAAAAAAATACCTCATTCCGGTGGCACCTGAAAAAAATGATAGATTTACAAAAAAAACAATTAGCAAAATTCTTATTATTCACAAGTCTTTATTTTGCAGAAGGAATACAACTTGCCATCACTACAATTCTTGTTCCCCTCTTTCTATTAAATGAAAACATTTCACCAGCACTCACAACAATTGCAGCCAGCACCATTATGATTCCCTGGGCCCTAAAATTTATTTTTGGATGGATCGTAGAGTCATACAGAAAAATAAACAAAAAACAATACACCCTTATCGGCGGATTAATCTCAGCAATAGCACTCATCTTCCTAGGATTAATTAATCCTTCCTCAAACATCTACACCTTCATCCTCATCCTTTTCATAGCACAATGTGGCATCGGAATATTAGATGTATCCATGGATGCATGGGCAATAACAGAAACAAAAAAAAAGGAACGAGGAAAGATAAATGGATCCATGATGGCAGGTTTCTTCAGTGGGACTGCATTTGGATCCGCTGTTCTCACATTCATAGCAGATCAATCCACCTTCCCACTGGCATTTGTAACCGCCGGAATAATCATTCTTTCATTAATGACCATTCCAATTATAACAAAAAAACCAGCTCAACAAAAAAAACAGAAAACAATTTCCAAACTAGTTTTAAAAGAATTCAGAAAAAAAGCTACCCTTTCATTAGCAATACTTCTTCCAATCATTTCAATAAATAGTGGAATCATTACTCTCGCAGCTCCTATTTTCATGAACATAAAACTAAATCTTACAGTATCTCACATTGGACTAATCACCACCGTTTTTACCATATCCCGAGTGATAGGTTCATTAACCGGAGGAGCAATATCAGATAAAATTAGTAGACAAAAAACCCTAATTTTTATCATTATCTCAACAATAATTTTTACGGTGTCTCTAATCACAGTCAACGATTGGATATCTATGATGCTTATTTATTCATTATTAGGATTTTTTAACGGTGGATTATTCACAGTACTTTTAGCATCATCAATGGATATCACAAGTGCAAAAATAAGTGCTTTTCAATTCTCTATTCTTATCAGCTTAATGAATGCAGGAGAACTAACAGGAGAATTCATCAGCGGACCGGTTATAACAACATTAGGATTCAACGGAATGTTTCTATTTTCCGCTTGGATTCTAGGACCAAGTCTCTTATTTTTATATGCCATCATTAAAAAAGGCTATTTTGCTCACTAAAAAAACTCTTTAAATAACCAATTTTTTTGAATAATAAAACGTAACCTAAAAAAATATCGAAAAATAATTTTTCATACCTAAATAGAAGAAAAGCAAAATTAAGAGCTAAAAAGATCTGCATCTACTTATTTTTTCCAAAAATAACATATTCATAAAACATTAAACAAAATAAAAAT
>CAZYLG010000154.1:0-4619 GCA_964648565.1 uncultured Thermoplasmatales archaeon | reverse complement strand
GTGGAAACTTGTGGCGTGATCTTCCAAGCATGTATGAGTTTACCTTTGCAACCTATGGATTAATTTAGATATGAGATAAAAAAATATAAATAAAGGGGACGAAAACGATATGCAAAAAAAATCTAGGAAAATACATTCAATTTTCCTTACATTGATGCTGATTTGTTTAGTATTCCTACCAGGAATTCAAACAGTGGCATCAAATGCAAGTGATAATGAAGCAGTAGAAATAACACTTATTCAAAATCCGGATGAATCAACCACAATTACCTATAATATAAATGAATATAATTCTGAAATCGAAACGATTGATGACACAGAGTATCTTCGATACCGAATTCCAGACGAATCAAATAGTAAAAAAATGGGATTTCCGGATTTACCTAATGTTCGAAGAAGCATTATCATTCCACATGATAAAAAAATGGATGTACAAATCGTTGATAAGGAATATACGATAGTTGATAATGTTGATATTATTCCATCGAAGGGAATTCTACCAAGAACAATCGATCCAGAAACAGTTGAATACATATTTGATAGGATATATAACGAGAACATCTGGTATCCATCAAGTTTTGCAGAACTAGATGATCCTTATATCTTACGAGATTTCCGTGGACAAGTCATTCAAATCAATCCAATTCAGTACAATCCGGTTACTCATCAAATTCGAAAACTTTCGCACATAGAAATCAAAGTTGTATCAACTGGTCCAGGTGAACTAAATGTATTGGAAAATACAAACTTTGATAATTCCATTGATGTAGATTTCAACAAGATTTATACTCAACGATTTTTGAATTATCAAGAAATCCTTTCTAATTCCAAATATACACCAGTTTCAGAAAAAGGAAACATGGTAGTAATCACTTATGATGATTTTTATGATGAAATGATACCTTTTGTTAATTGGAAAAATATGAAGGGAATTCCTACAGAAATGGTGAATTTATCTGATATTGGTTCAACAGCCTCTGACATAGAGTCCTATATTGAAAATTATTACAACACAAATGGATTAACCTTTGTATTACTTGTTGGAGATATTGATCAAATGCCATCAATCATGTGGAGTGGCCATGCATCAGATCCAAGTTACTCTTACATTGTTGGAGATGATAATTATCAAGATTTATTCGTTGGTCGATTTTCAGCTAACGATGTTACTGAACTTCAAACGCAAATAGATCGATCTATTGATTATGAAAAATATCCGCAAACGAGTGCTGATTGGTATCATAAAGGACTTGGTGTTGCATCTAACCAAGGAACCGGTGATGATGGAGAATATGATGATGAACACATAGATAACATTAGAGATCAATTATTAGATTTTACCTATACTGAAGTTGAACAAAGTTATGATCCTGATGGGACCACTGAAATTATTGCTAATGCATTAAATGCAGGAACAAGTATTACAAATTATTGTGGTCATGGATCGCCTACCTCTTGGGGTAATGGTGGCGGTTTTTCAAATAGTGATGTAAATGCATTAACAAATGATAATATGCTTCCATACATCGTTAGTGTTGCTTGTAACAATGGAGAATTTGAAAATTATGATTCCTGTTTCAGTGAAGCTTGGATGCGAGCAACAAATGATGCCAATGGTGAACCAACAGGAGCCATTGGAATCTTTGCATCAACACAATCACAATCATGGGATCCACCAATGGATGCTCAAGATGAAATCAATGATTTATTCTGCGCTGAAGAAAATTTTGCTCTTGGTGCACTATCATATTTGGGAACTATGCATATGATGGATGAATATGGATCCAGTTGCTATGATGAAACAAACACCTGGACATATTTTGGAGATCCATCAACTCAACTTCGAACAGACACCCCTGATTCAATGACTGTTGATCATGATTCATCATTAATGAGCGGTTCAATAGAATTTGAAGTAACGGTTACTGGTGTGGAAGATGCATTATGTGCAATTTCTTATAATGGTCAGTTACTAGGCTATGATTACACTGATGCAGCAGGTGAATCTTTAATCACATTTGATGAACCAATCACCGATATGGATGAAGTTGACCTAATAATTACTGCATTTAACAAAGATACGTATATCACAACTATAGAGGTTTCTCCACCACTTCGAAATATTCCTGAATTTGCTCCAATGCAAGGAGTACTCATTGCATATCCTTTTGGTATTAATTATGAAATCATCGCTGAAATGAGCGAAGATGTCATTGTGACTACCATTGTTGCTAGCTCAAGTGAACAATCTACTGTTGAATCAGAATACGCAGCAAATGGAGTAAACACCGAAAATTGTGAATATTTGATTGCTCCAAGTGATTCTTATTGGACTCGAGATTATGGTCCATGGTACCGGTATAATGTGACCATTGATGAAATCGAAGTCATAGATTTTGAATACAATCGTCCACGGCCAAACGATGATGAGATCCCAAATGAAGTGGCAAACATGTATGGTTTAAACTCAGTGTACATGGATATCGTTCATGCAGGTGGAAACTATATGACTGATGGATTTGGAATTTCTGCGTCAACTGATCTTGTATTAAGTGAAAATTCAGGGATGACTGAAGAAGAAATTCAAACCATGTTTATGAATTATTTAGGAATTCAAACATATCATATTTACCCGGATCCACTTGGTGAATACATTGAACATATTGATTGTTGGGGAAAATTTCTTTCACCTGATACAATTATGATTTTGGATGTTCCTGAAAGTCATTCACAACATGATGATCTTGATGCTGCAGCAAGTTATTTTGAAAATGAGACTAGTAGTTATGGAACACCTTATGAAGTAGTTCGGGTATATTCACCAAATGATCAACCGTACACCAATTCACTTATTTTAAATGATAAAGTCCTCGTTCCAATTACTGGTAGTGAATGGGATGATGATGCAATAGCATCCTATGAATCAGCAATGCCAGGTTATGAAGTCCTTGGATTTACGAATGCTGGGGAAGACCCATGGGAAAATACTGATGCATTACATTGTCGTGCCAAAGGTATTCCGGATTTAGACATGATTCATATAACTCATGATGAATTAATTAATCAAATGCCAAATGATGCAGGATTCAAAGTAGAAGCAGACATACTTGCGTATGGTGCAGGTAATAGTGTTTCTTCGCCGCAACTTCATTGGAAAAATTCTACAGATAATGTATGGAATGCCGAAACAATGACTGCTGAAGAAGATACATATACTGCGTTTATTCCAAATCATCCTTGTGGTGAAATGATATCGTATTATATTAGTGCTGAAAACGCAAATGGAGATGTATTCAAAAATCCATTTATTGGTACAGATGATCCCTTCTTATTTATGGTTACATTAGTTCCAGACATTTGGGTTGATCCTTCTTCAGTTACATTGTATGGTAACGAAGGAGAACTTTTATCTGATATTCTCACTATTGGAAATGATGATTTTGCTGGAGAAGCACTGAATGTAACAATAACTTCTACTGACTCAGAGGGATATAGCTGGTTGAGTGTTGATACTTCAAATGCTTCTATTCTTCCTGGAAATGAATTAAATGTTACTGTTTCAGCAAATACCACAAATTTATCGATTAACACATATAATGAAAATATAATTATCAATAGTAATGATCCAGATACTCCTGTGCTAACCATTCCAGTTACCTTAGAAGTTGTCTATGGTGATAATGTTGGTGCAATCTCAGTTAACTATCCAACAGGTGCAATACCTGATGGCTCATATATTGTCAATGCCACGGTGCAGAACTTTGGATCAAACAATCAAACAAACGTTCCTGTCAACTGTAGTATTTTTGAAGGTGGCATTGGTGGAACGATTCTTGATGAAGATTTCTCCAGTGAACCAACGGATTGGACGATCACTCATGAAGATGGTACTTCATGGACTTGGGATAGTAGTGATCAACAAATGGAGAATTCATATTCAGGATATCCAAATATAGGTACCTTGGATAGTCCAGTATTGGATTGTTCTGGTAAACAAGGAATTACTTTATCATTCTGGCATCATTGGAAAGCAGATTATACCTCAGGAGATCAAGATGGTTGGGTTCGTGGTAGTGTTGATGGTGGAAATACATTTCCATATTTGATTGATGAATTCCATCATAATGATCCACCTGAAGAAACAGCGGTGAAAACCTATAATTTAACCTGGGCGGATAACCAGGATCAAGTTGTCATCCAATTTGATGTAGCTAACCATAATGATTGGTATTGGTATGTTGATGATGTGAATGTTTCAGCTGATATCACGGGACCGTTAGTTTACACTTCTGAAACAACGGTCAATGTAGCAAAATATGATACCAGTTATGTTGAATTCAGTCCTGCATGGGATGCTATTGATGGTGTATATGGAATACAAATATCAACCATGCTTCCAACTGATGAAAACACTGCTAATGATAATGCTGCATCAGTTGTATCGGTTGAAGGACCTGCGTTATCTTTTGATCCAACAAGTCATAATTTTGGAACTATGATGATTAACACTACGGATTTCACGACCTTTGATGTGTGGAATAGTGGTGTAGGAGCACTTACCTATTCCTTGTCTGAATCATGTGACTGGGTTGATCTATCATCATATGGTGGTGATTCCA
>CAZYLG010000153.1:0-4637 GCA_964648565.1 uncultured Thermoplasmatales archaeon | reverse complement strand
CATGTTTTACTGAGGCTATCTATTTTTTCTCTTTTTTTTCTTTGTTTTTCTTTACTGTTTTCTTTTTTGCCATTCAGTTTTCTCCTCCTGCTAAATCACAGATGTAACAGTAAAATAAATCAAAGAGTATATCTTAATAAAAATTACTTGTAAATTATAGTGAAAAACAGAGGAAATACTATTTAAAGCAAGGTTTTTCAAGGAAAAAATCTCATTTATTTTGGTTTTTAATCTGTTATATAATTATGGAATTTCTAATGGGGAAATAAATTCAGTTTCAGCTTCTAAAACACTGATAATTTCCTCATCTTCTAAACCAATCGGAAGTAACTGCTTATTAACGATTTTCTTTAATTCAGAATAAGATGGAGCAACCATAAACACCGCAAGTCGATGATGTCCAGAAATCTCATAGAGTCTCACTACATTTTTTACTTTTTTTATTTTCTGAGTGATAGTATCAATTTCAGAAGAGGAAGTAGGATTAAGAAGAATGATAGCAAAAAAGTTCAGACCAAGTGCTGTTTTATTAATTAATGCAGTATATCCCTGAATGATTCCGATTCGCTCCATGGCTTTTATTCGATCTCTAATAGTTGTCTCAGATCGTTTAAGCTCTGTTGCAATTTCTTTATATGTCATTCGAGCATCTTTTTGAAGTAAATATAAAATTTTTTTGTTAATAGTATCTATTTTCATGATGACACGCTTTCGTAAAATAAACAGAATATATTTAAACTATAGGACTAAAAAAACCGAATGGAAAAAAAGTTAAAAAAATAAAGAAAAAAGAGGAATTATTTTAGTAATCATCATCGTCTTCATCATCCCAGTCTTCATCGTCTTCGTAATCATCATCCTCTGGACCCATGAATCATACCTCCTTTTATCTTTGAATAATTAACTGTGCTACTTTTAAGATATTAAAAAGAATTTGCCTTGCAATCCAAGGAAAAATAATTGTTGAACTTCATTTATTGCGGGATTAAAACCAACTATCTCAACAAAAAAATAGATTACTTCAGTACAGTCAAACTCAGGTCTTATGGTGGGAATGAAAAATGTTTTTAGTATTCACAGAAATGAAGAATGTATTGATTGTGGTGCTAGGAAAAAAACATGTCACACCTATAAAGCAGGATTAACTGATTTTAAACGAGAATGTTATATGTGCATGCTAGTGGATGATGATTGTTCGAAGAACGGTATTTCATATGCAAAAAAAACCTAATAGATAGTTCTTTATTTTATTCTAATCAGAAAATAATTTGATTTAATATCAACGATATTTACTCACATATAAAAGAGCCTTAAAAGAGTAAAAAAATATTTTAAGTGGTTATTTTTTAAGATATTCCCAGTCATAACCTGGATATCTCATTTTCTTAAAACTGTTTAAAAAATAGTCGAATTCAGATGGCTTTCTAAATCGAATCGTTCGTACTTTCTCTCCTGTTTTCTTTTTTATGAGTTTAATTATAACGGTTTTTCTCTTAGTCATTTTTTCTCCTTCAATTCGTATTACTATAGACACATCATGTTTTTACACCAAAAAAGAGATATTTTCACAAGACTTTTTTTATTACTGGTTGTAAAAACAATGTCCCCATAATACTATGTGTGTTCCTCCTTTATATATTCTTTGCCAAATAATATCTTATTTTTTCATTTTTATCAAAAACTATAGGTGTCGTGTAACTTCCAAAACTACATAGTTTTGTAAATCTAAAATTACCTATCCCTTTTTCTCGATGTTACTAATTTGTGCTCAAAAATTTAATTAAAAACAGTAAATGGTGATGTTAGAGTCTTTTTAGTAAAACCACAAATCTGATCAATCTTATTCCTTCAATTCTTTTTATTATATCTATTATTACTTTTTCTTAATTGCTAAATTCGTTCTTCATTGTTTTTAAACTAATAATATGATATGTTACACTTATTGCTATGATGAGCAATAAAAGTTGTACAATAGTATTAGGGTGCATTAGACTCATTGAAACTAGTATAGTCAGCCATAAAAATATGATGGAAATGATTTTTCCATTTATTGAAATTCCATTTCCCTCATGATAATTTTTTATAGTCTTACCGATCCATCTGATATTGATAAACCATTGATACATCCTTTCAGAACCTTTAGCATAACATGCAGCGGAAAGAAGTAAGAAGGGAGTTGTGGGAAGTAGCGGTACTACAATACCTATTATACCAATTCCAAGGGAAAAAGTACCAATGCCGACATACACACTTTTTAACATAATTATCACATTTTTTTTGATTAGTAAGGTTATACTGAATATTTTCTTCCTTTTTTCATTCAATAACTATACAGCTAAATCTTATACTTCGGACCGTCATCGGAAATTGGAAGTTAGAGATTAGGAAGATTAGTTATTTTATGAAGAGGAAAGGTCGAATCGATCAGCGTTCATCACTTTGTTCCAAGCAGCAACGAAATCATGCACAAATTTTTCTTCTGAATCGGAACACGCATAAATCTCAGCAATTGCTCGAAGTTGAGAATTCGAACCAAAGATAAGATCCACTCGTGTACCAGTCCACTTCAATTCACCGGTTTCACGATTTCGACCTTCAAACACATCTTTATTTTCTGAGATTGGCTTCCATGTCGTACTCATATCAAGTAGATTCACAAAGAAATCATTAGTAAGTATCTCTGGTCGCTTGGTGAAGACACCATGTTCTGATTGCTCAGAGTTGGTATTTAATACGCGCAAACCACCAATGAGAACCGTCATCTCAGGAGCAGTAAGTGTCAGCAATTGCGCTCTATCAACGAGGAGTTCCTCAGCTGATACTGAATATTTATCTTTAAGATAGTTACGGAATCCATCTGCAACGGGTTCAAGAACAGCGAATGCTTCCACATCTGTTTGCGCTCTTGATGCATCCATACGCCCTGGTGAGAACGGAACAATGATATCATGACCTGCATTCTTTGCAGCTTGTTCGATACCCGCACATCCGCCTAAAACAATCAAATCAGCTAGTGAGACCTTTTTTCCATCTGATTGTTTTTTGTTGAACTTCTTTTGAATATTCTCAAGACTTTTAAGGACTTTCTTTAGTTGCTTTGGCTGGTTGACTTCCCAATCCTTTTGTGGGGCAAGACGGATTCGAGCACCATTTGCGCCACCACGTTTATCTGAACCCCTGAATGTGGATGCTGATGCCCAGGCGGTCGAAACTAGTTCTGAAATCGATAATTCAGAGGAAAGAATCTTTTTCTTAAGAAAGGCAGTATCCTTTTCGCCGATAAGATCATGATCAACTGGAGGTATTGGGTCCTGCCAGATGAGTTCCTCTTTTGGAACTTCGGGACCAAGATATCGGGATCGAGGGCCCATGTCGCGATGAGTCAGTTTGAACCATGCGCGAGCAAAAGCATCAGCGAATTCATCAGGGTTTTTGTGAAAGTGACGAGCTATCTTTTCATAAACCGGGTCGAATCGCAATGAGAGATCTGCAGTGGTCATAATCGGCGGATGCCGTTTCGATGAATCATGCGCACCTACAACTTTATCATTTTCATCGATATTCTTTGGAACCCATTGCCAGGCTCCTGCAGGACTTTTTACTTTCTCCCATTCATAACCAAAAAGCATATCAAAATAACCCATGTCCCATTGAGTTGGTTTAGGTGTCCATGCTCCTTCAATACCGCTAGTGATGGTGTCATCTCCTTTTCCGCTGCCGTAACTGCTTTTCCAGCCAAGTCCTTGTTCCTCGATACCAGCTGCTTCAGGTTCAGGACCTACATGAGACGGATCTCCAGCACCATGACACTTACCGAATGTATGTCCGCCAGCGACAAGGGCAACAGTTTCTTCATCGTTCATTGCCATACGAGCAAATGTCTCACGGACATCGACTCCTGAGGCGACTGGATCAGGTTTGCCATTTGGACCCTCAGGATTCACATAAATCAGTCCCATCTGTACCGCAGCAAGCGGGTTTTCGAGATCACGGTCACCACTGTACCGTTTATCACCTAGCCATGTGTCTTCACTTCCCCAATAGATGTCCTCTTCTGGTTCCCAAATATCTTCGCGTCCTCCAGCAAAACCAAATGTTTTAAAACCCATTGACTCAAGAGCACAGTTGCCTGCTAAAACCATGAGGTCCGCCCAAGAGAGTTTATTGCCATATTTTTGTTTGATAGGCCATAATAATCGTCGTGCTTTGTCAAGATTCGCATTATCTGGCCAGCTATTAAGCGGTGGTAAGCGCTGGTTACCAGATCCTGCTCCCCCACGGCCATCACCCATCCTATAAGTACCTGCACTATGCCATGCCATCCTAATGAACAATCCACCATAATGACCATAATCAGCAGGCCACCAATCCTTTGAGTCAGTCATTAGTTTATAGAGGTCTTTTTTCACAGATTTTAAGTCGAGTTTTTTGAATTCCTCGGCATAGTTGTAATCCTCGCTCATTGGGTTGCTTTTTTGTGAATGTTGGTGAAGAATTTTTAGGTTTAATTGGTTTGGCCACCAGTCTTGATTTGACGTGCCCCCACCAGCAATAGGTTTATGAGACATTCCGGTTACAGGACACTTGTTTTTATCGTTCATATTTTTTTCTCCTATAGTTGTTTTTTATTTTTTTAT
>CAZYLG010000152.1:0-4718 GCA_964648565.1 uncultured Thermoplasmatales archaeon | reverse complement strand
TTAACCTCTTTTTCTGATAGCATCCATTGAATCTGTTCTAAACGTTTTTTATTTTCTTTCAGTTTTGTAATATCAACAGATATCCCCAGAACACAATCGGGGTCATCCTGATAGGTTATCGGTGTTTTCGTGGTGAAAAAATAATGAGTGGTTCCATCATCATAGGTGAACGATTCACAGGGGATGGTTTTGGTTTCTTTTGTCTCGATTGCTTTTTTATCAATGTCTTTGAAGAACTCTGCCTCATTGGGTTTTAATATTGCTTGATTGGCAAAATCCTCATCCTTTTTCCCTATCATTTCATCTGGTGTTGTCTGATAGAGTTTTGCAATATTCTTATTAGCGATGATGTATCGTCCTTGTTTGTCTTTTACATAAATGCAGTTGGGACTGCTGTCAAGGATGCTTTCCAGTAACTGTGCCTTCTTTGCATCCGCTGTGTTTAACAAGGATTCATATGTATCATATATTTGTTTATAACTTGAGATGTTCCCATCCTCCTCTTATCAATATCATTGATAACAGATGGTAAGTAATAAGATGATAATTTTTAAGTGTTTATATTCATATAAAATCACATTCTTTCCTATTTTCATCAGTTTTAATTTAAAAAAGGAATTGTTTGATTATGTTGTTTAAGAAGCAGATTAAAAAATATAGATGATTGAGATTAAACAGTTGGAACTGCAGGCTGTATTACTTTTGTGCCTAATAGACGAGACTATATTTTTTGTTTTTGGGTTTTGCTTGACTTTTCCAAAGATGCTTCTTTGTACTATGATATTCGATGATAACTTTCTAAAAAAATTAATAGAATATACGTCTCAATATCTCAAAAATCTCAGCATACGAATTCAACACGTACCAGTATTTCTGTATGTAAAAAAATGAGAAAGTAAACAATGTCCAACAGGAGAAAAATTGTGGAAAACTTAATTGAATTATGATAGATAGTAACTAAACTAAATGTGAAAGAGATGGGTATTGCACAAAAACTTGTAAAAAAACATAATTGTCATATAGGATGATGCTTTATTTTGTCATGGATGATTGATGGTGGAAAGAAGTGGAAATAATAAAAATTCACCACTTTGGAATTTGGACTTTGGGATTGAATATAACTTTATAAGTGGGAACATGGGAGTAATAGGTTTTTTCCCTCCTTCCACCATCCGACGTTTATATTCACTTATGATTATATAGTTCTTCCTTTTTTTATTAATATATTATTTTGATAAATAAAAACCATTTTTTCTTTTTCTATTTTTTTTAATCATAATTACTCATTTAGTTCACGCACTAATAAAAAATCATCAGGTCCACTGAAAGTAAAGATTTATTTCAAATCTGTTAAGTTTTAAGAGTACTAAAACCATCAATAATTAACAACAAACCTATCACAGTTACCAATAATGCAGCAATTATTACTGCTGGATTAATTGGGAATCCCAGGTTAAAGGTGATGCTTATTAGTGTAAATAATCCTATGATTAACGGTGGTATGCCACCGACAAAGGAAGCCAATGAGATAGTATTGCCAAGCACCTTACCTCCCTGTAATCCTGATTCACTCAGATATTTATCTGAGGTTACCACCGCGCTTCTACCATCAGATTTCTTATTGTTCATATTCTCTCTTAAATTAAGATGTAAAACTTGCTGTAATCCATCCCGAGGTACGGCCTACACCTATAACGAATCCTCTCCAAATTCCAGAGTATTCAGTTAACTCTTCATCATATTCAGTGAATCGGCCAAAAATATTGACAATGTTATTTCTAAATCCCGTTTGGATGATGAAGTGATTTCGTGAACTCAACCCTTGGAATCTCAACGTTCTATTAGATTCATCGGGGCTGATTGTTCCTAATAATAGGTGTCTTCCTCGAAAATCCCTAAAATTACCATCAAGATTGAATTGAGTAATTCCTTCTCTCATTCCGATTTCTGCTTCAAATGAACCTCGGTGGATTGTCTCTTTTGGTATGATCAATTGACTGCCTGTCCCAATCGATGATGTCAACAATACACCCAATACACAAAAAATCAGTATTTTTTTCATAATTCACCTTGATATAATAAAGGGATCAACTTATTTAATATTTTTCAGATTATACTGCTTTGTTTTATCATTTTTTTTAGTAAAAATTCTTACGATTTAAAAAATATTTAATTCATTTGGGATTTTGTTAATTTTATTTAACAATCTAAGACGTGCTTGTTATTATGTCGGTCAAACTTGTCATGATCCAGAAACAAGATTCTAACAGCATAAAACTGATTATAAATCTAATAGATTTGTAAAAAGATATGGAATTAAACTTGTTCCAAGAAAATTCAAGAAATATAATCCTATAAAAAAAGAAAAAAAATTGGGATTAGGAACCCACGGTAACTAGTAACTGCGGAATCTGATTCGTATGCAAACCAAGCACCGACCGAACACCTTGCTCATTCACTGGATAGATCAGTTTAGACGAAAGACCCCACGCCGTACTCTCCAGTAACACATTATGAGCAACAGCTCCTGCTTCATAATACCAAAAACGACGAGCAGACTGCATCGACAATTCCTTAGCCCTGACTAAATCAAGCACAGGTACAATCACCAATGGAGCAGCACTAATCAACTCATCATTTACAATATCACTTAACTCATCTCGCACATCATCATCACTCATCTTCCACAACAATGAAACCACTGGCAGTCCAACCCGATCAACCGGTGCAGACACATCAATTAACAGTTCAACGAAAAGATTTGGAATATACTGAAACACACCATCCGGTGTCACAGCATACATTCGTAATGGATAATATCCATGAGCACTGGGAACGGTACGATGTCGTTTCAAATGAATCGGTTCCTGCTCACTGGTATCCAAATACGGTGAAAACCCATATGCTGACCATAGCATTTGACTGAGTTGCTCACGAGATAACGATCCCGTAATCTCTGTTTCCTCACTTCGCAATTTCAAAGCCGCGGTAATCGTCATAGAAGATTGTTTAATCTTTGGTAAAAACGAAAACCATAACGGTCGGTTAACGAAATCATACTCAGTTAAAGGATGCCCAAGAGGCATGATGATCATGCCTTCTTCGTCATCAGGAATCCCCAATGGATCGATTGCTGCTGGGATTTGACCAGTGACTACGGTTCCTAGTCCAAGAGCATTTGCCATGAATTGAATGTTTTGCCCGATTTGTCCAAGTTCCACTCCGCCTTGATTTGGATCAGCGATACTTGTATTCCAACACAATCCAAGCTGAATTGGTGCCTCATATTGCAGGATATCAATATCACTACGATGATCCCCTTCCTTGTATACTTGTAATGAATGCGTGATTGCATCATACGTATATGCTGCTTCTTCAGTTAACACATATATTACTGCAGCATGATCATTGTTTATTGCAGAAACGGTATGGGTGTCATCATCCCGTAATCCATATGCTGCCCATAACAAAGTGCCAAGGTCTTCATTACTAACAGGTTCATCAGTAAATTCCCTTACAGACATTCGTTGAAAAATAGATTGTTCCAATATTACATTTACATCTGCTGGTGGTGGTAGGTCCTTATCAAAACTACTTGTTTGCTTTTTTCCAAGCACAGGTAGAAGAGGACTGCTTAGTAACAAAAAGACAACAACGCCTAACAATAGTTTTTTTCTTTTATTCATCAACGTTTTACACTCCCCCAAATTAGTTCTATCAACTAAAAGAATTTAAAAAAACCGTTATTTATTAAATTTTCGTTTTGAAAAACATTTTAAACAAAAAAATACACACAAAAATGAAACATATGCTGTAATTAATCTAAATTAAGTACATCATCTAACATCTTTTCATAGTAAACCAGTTTTACCATACTTTATCCCATGCAAGAACTTCCAGAAGTTGAAACCTACAATCGATACATCAACAAAACCGGCCTGAATCAACACATCAAAAAAGCAGAAATCTACAACAGCAAAATTCAGGATGGAATGAAAGAAATATCCCAGCGAGTTGCAATGAGAGAGATTCATATTGAGATATACAATCAACTGAGAGCGGATTTACAATTGGACACCATCAAAACAAACGTGATGATAAATTACCTGGATTTCTCTAAATCAGAATAGGCCTAACCGAATTAGAATGAATACAGGTAAAATCGTGTTGGGTGTGGGCCGTAAGCCTCCTAGGTTCTTTGAGAAATAGGAAATAATTAGTAGGTTTGAAAACGTAATTCTATTTAAGTTTAGATCATATTTAAAGAATTGTAAAATTGGTTAATTAAGTTTAACCAAAAAAGTTTAATATTGGTAAAACATACTTAACTAATATGGTTGAGCAATCAACTCTAATAAACTATGTAGAAAAGCAGATAACAGTTGTCTCCAACAGACTTTATGCAAATATTGTCGATCAGAATGGTAATAAATTTCGTGATAGATTTATTTCAGTAAGAATTAAGCAATATTTAGAAGAATTCCATAGTGGAAAAAATATTGAAAAGAGATGGATCACAATCCCGGGGTTCAGAGGAACCGGTAAAACAACGCTTCTTTCCCAGTTGTATCATATGCTTCTAAAAAAAGATGTGACAAAGGATAGAATCCTCTATTTTTCTATGGAAGAACCAGCAAAACTCCTTCAATCGAATCTGTATGAGATCATGAATACATATGAGATTATTCGAGGAGAAAGCTTGGAATCAATTCAGGACA
>CAZYLG010000151.1:0-4798 GCA_964648565.1 uncultured Thermoplasmatales archaeon | reverse complement strand
TTCACCGTAGTAAAACCAATATTAGAATCTCTACCACACCGTTCACACTGAACTCCATTCATAAGTCATCAACCTTGATTTTAGGTCCATATTTCTTCCAATCAGATTCAGTACCAACCATATCAATCCAACAAGGACAACTAAAACCCTCCATAATCTCAACAAACTTTTCTTGTGAAACCATACGGTCAG
The DNA here is from genome assembly GCA_964648565.1 of uncultured Thermoplasmatales archaeon. Classification (GTDB taxonomy): domain Archaea; phylum Thermoplasmatota; class E2; order DHVEG-1; family DHVEG-1; genus EX4572-165. The sequence goes on along the minus strand of CAZYLG010000151.1, from coordinate 4,606 downwards.
CAGAACAATGAACCAAAGAACCACAATTACTACAATCCCTTTTTTCTTGTTTTTTATTCATAGTCGTTCCTTCAAATATTTTTCTGCTTCATCAAACATTTGACGCAATGATTTGTTCTTTGAATATATTTCAGGTTTACTACGTTTTATTGCCTCAGTGTAAATAGCCAAAGTATCAATATTGCAAGGCCAAATCTTCAATAATTCTGAACGTGATTCTTCATCCAATTTTTGATATGCTTTATTTCTCCAAGTATCCAATTTATCAATTATATATGCAAAATATAAAACCAAAAATTTGTCGTCCATTTCACTAAATTTCACAATTTCACCTTCTTCTCTACATCATCAATCATCATTTTGACTTAATACCACTGTTCTATTCTTTTTCATAAGACTTCCACCACTCTAATGCAATCGTTGTTTCATGATTCCAATACCTTTTAAACTCCACCGCTAAACTCATATCTCATCCTCCTCATTAAGCCAAGAATAAACCTGATCATAATTCCTAATCTCCCGTTCAGCAAAACCCGTTATAAAACGTAATGCATCAACAAAACCATCATGATGCCCCTTTTGATAATCTTTCGAAGATTTATTCATACTTTTTCACTCAACAAATGCCAATCATTCATCAACACATCAATATCAATTTCCAAATCATCACCAACCTCAACATTCATCAACTGCTCAAACGTACTATCATCCATAAAACGATGAACACCATCATCAACAATAATATACAAACCATTAATCTCCTCAACAGTCACAATCATAAATCATCCATCCTCCCATCATGCCACATATCATAACACTCCTTACACACATAATGATAACGTTCAACCAACCCATAATTAGAATACAACCGATACTTTTTTTCTCCAGACAAATCCGTATTACAATGATAACATCTCATAACTTATCACTCTCATCAAGACAGTTCAACTTTTTTTAATCCGATCATACAACCAAGAAGTCACAGCACCCATACCCAAACCCATGATCACAAACAACTCCAACAACACAAAATCAATCATTCAACAATCACCCCCAACTCCTGACCAATACGAACCACCTCATCCACCGTTAAACACTCCTTATGACAAATAAACCACTTACCATACGACGTATCATACACCGTCTTCTCATCAGTCACACGAGTCATACTTACTCATCACCACCCAACACCCGACTAATACCACGAACAAAACGTGGGCTGAACTCATCAAAACTCTTTTCTTCAACCATATCAGCAGCATCAAAAGACTGTCTCACTTTCTTAATATTCATTTTAATATTCACCTTTCAAAAATTGAACCCTGGACACTTTATCCAACGGAAGGGAATCGTTATAACTGTCCAGGGTGTCCATAGTTGTTTCTACTGTTATGTTAAAAACTTTATTTTTTAAAATCCGTGCGCTAGGGTAAAATACATAAGTAACAATATGAAAGAACCCTGACACCCTGGACAAAAATTTTAGGTTACTCCCGTTAACACGGCTGTCCAGGGTTCGAACGTCATTCAGGCTTTTTTCACATTTTTTAATAAGCATCCAAATTATCCCCATTTTTATTGTAATCATTTTTATTTAAATCTTCTTTCCATGAAATATTTTCGTAAACTTGAACACGATTCCCATTAATTCTCCGACGACCATTCTTCATATCATGCAAATGCTCACCAAGTTTCTGAGAAAACATATTTTTAGGTGAAACAGGTAACTGATTATCCTTACACCATTTCACATAATGTGACCAAACCTCATCTTTCTCAAGATAACCTTGACCGTGCTTCAAATATTCCTTAACATAAGCATACTCTGGATCACTCAATTGCTTATATCTTTCCATAACTTGTTCAACAGTGAGATTATAACTAAAATCACCTTGAACCAACAGTCTTTTCAAACCCTCAATAGCCCAATTTAATAAACCAGATAACTCTTTTTTCGTCGTTAACTTCTCAATAAGATTAGGATCACATTTCTTTCCAACAAATGTATTAGGAAAACTAACAAGCACCCATCTTCTATAAAATGCATAAGAATCATCTTTTGCTGCAGGAAGTTTATTTGCACTAAATAAAAATTTTGCATAATTAACAAAACTGAAACTATCCCGATATTTTTGTTCAGCATCAACTCGATCTTCACCAGATAACTCTTTGAGTTTACCTGTTTGATTCAATGCTTTGTCACTAATATCTGCTGCAGCATTCAACAGTTTCCCATATAATGCTGATATTGCAAAACGATTTGAAACAATATCCTGTAATTCCTTGTTTGATACATTCCCATCTCCAAGAAATTTAGTAATTAAATTGATTAATGTACTCTTACCATTTTTTCCATCACCGAGGAACATGAAGCATTTGTGAATGTTATAACGACGATACAAACAATATCCTATAAATTCTTGAAGAACAGGTATGTCTTCTTCATAAACCACTTCACTAATGAATTTTTTTATTTTAGGGCAATCAGCCTCTTCTTTGTATTCCACAGGTATTTCATTTAAAAAATAATATTCCGGTGAATGCGCATTGACCTCCCCAGTTTTGAGATTGATCACTCCATTTTTTACATTAATATAATCAGGATGTGTTGTAAAAACCTCATTTCTTTCTACATAATTTGAATCTTTGATAAAATCTTCTATTTCATTTTTATAATGGCTGCTTGTTAAATCACCCATAAATTCTTGTGATAAACTCCTTATTTTCGTAGATCCTTGTTCATGATATCGTCCACCATTATAATAATAAATTTCTTTGTTATCTGTTGTTGTTATAAAATTAAAATCATATTCATTAAGAATTAGTCTTGATAATCGTTGTGGGTGTATTCCTGTTTTTGCATGATATGTTTCTTTAGTTTCAGGATGTGTTTTTTCACTCCATTTGAATATTTTGTATTTTTTTGCTAATTCTCTCTTCTGTTTTTTGTTTCCATAAGGACAATCGGTTATGTTTTCATATGGACAAAAATTCATTTGGTCTATCCAAAATTCACATCCATATCTTTTTGCATCTGGTTTGTATGCACTTTCTATATAACTTATTAATTCTCTGTCATCTAACGGTGGCCGACACTTTTCAAGGTTGTATTGTTTTATTCTTTTAACTGCAAGTTCATAAGGTATTTCTTTAAAAGCAAAACTTGAAGAAATTCCGTAAATGATATCATGTCGTTCTCCTTTTTTTGCAATATGATTTAATGCATAATCTGTGCATCTGGGGTATCCTCTTGCTTCTTCTGTATTATCTGGTGAAATTTCATTTTTTGTTTTTATATTCCATTCTTCACCTATTTTTTCTTTCATTTGTTGAAAGATTTCTTTAACATCTTTTGATTGTAAATGAGGAAGTTTTTGTGGTGATCCATTATTAAAAAATTTGTATTGTTCTCCATTGGGATGTATACTTGGTGGTGCTGCTACATAACCGCGGTTTGCTCGGTATTCTATTTTGTATTCATTCGGTTTTTTTATACCACCAGGGTTCCCAGTGTGTTTATTGTAAATGTGATATCCTTTCCCTGTTTTTACTACCCATGATCCTGTTTTTGATATTTTATCAAGTTTTATTCCTATGGTTTCCGGGATGCTTTCGTCGTCGATATCTATAACGACAAGATCATTGCTTACATGCCCACAAATTATTCCTATATTTTTGAAAAGGTCTTGATTGATCCATTCTTGTATTTCTTCTTTTTTTGGTAATCGATGATGATATGTTCTCCAGCTGCTTAAACTCGGTGCTTTTAAATCCTTTTTTTTATTTACGCCTAAAGGTATAATGCTAAATCCTTGTTTCCAATAGAACCAAATCCATTGTTCAAGGTCTTTATTCATTTTACATATACCTCGCTACTAAATCTTCAGGTAAAATATCACTTATCAGTAATGTTTCCACTCCTAAGATTTTTAAAAGGTTTAATCGTACTTTATCAAATGTATGGTTAATTACAATTAAATGGGATTTTTCTCCGTATCTATGTTTTAAATAATCAAGATATTTCATTACTTGCGGCCAGGATTGAACATTGAATTCTTTGTTTTCTATTTCTATGAAATATGTGCATTTGTTTTTCCATGCAATGTAATCTGGTTTGTATCCGTTGTGTAATGGTTTTTTTGTTCTGTTTTCCCATTCGTTACCAAATCTTTTTGGTAGGTAATGTTTTTCCATGATATTGTATAATTCATATTCGTCTTTGGCCGCTTTTATGTTACCTGATAAATTTTTTTTCAGATGAACATTTTTATATTGCAACATTGTTTCTGAAGCTAATTCTCTCGACATTTGTGAAATAACCTCCTTATTTGGTTAGGGTTATGAAAAAAAAAGGTGTTGGGAGGACTAGATGGATCAGGATTTTTAAAAAAAAAGGAGGCAAATTCCTTGTTATTTAATGGGGGAAATAAGTCCTGATCCATCTTGCTATGTATGGTGTAATTTTGCAAGGTTTTTTTTGTCCGGTTGTAAAAAGTAAAAAAAGTTTCCTTGCAAAGATTACTCTTATTTTTGTTAAAAATTAAAAAAAAAGAATAAAGAGTTGGAAAATACGATTTATCTTTATTTAAAAATGTTTTTTGGGATT
>CAZYLG010000150.1:0-4859 GCA_964648565.1 uncultured Thermoplasmatales archaeon | reverse complement strand
ATGGCTCTTCTCCATTTTTAGGTTGGGAAATCTGCCGATTTCCTTCAGATAGGATATAATCTGGATAATTGATTTAATTGCGTCCTCAAAAATCTAGGATTATTGAAGGTAATTAAAGTCAGATCAATATGGACGTCTAAATCGTAATCTGATAAGAATCAAATTATTAATAGAATTGATAACCAAACAACAATTACTTGAAGAAAATACATGAACCTAAAAACGGAGAAGACTCAAAATTATAATAAAAATTGAAGTGAGAATGAATCAAACATTCTCTACTTTTTTGGTTTATGAGTTTGTATTTATCGATAGTTAACAGCAATCTTATTGATTTAGTATATTTAAGATTACAGAAATCAGCATATACAGTGGGCCATTCCCATCATAATTAAAATTGAAATTAAATGAGGATCCATCGTCGTCATCATCATTTTCATCCAAGCCACCGGAAAGATAAAATAGTCCGCCAACAACGATAATTGGAAGTGCAAAGAATACTAAGAGTGCTAGAATTGAAAGTAGACCCATTGATAATCCACCAAGAAGGTTTCCGGCTGAGATTGCAAATTGAGCAGCGAGTAATGCAAAGACTGGTGCTCCTAATATCGAAAAGATACGAAGTCCAATTTTGCTGACGAATCCAAGGAAAATCAAAAAGAATGCGCCAATGGTTAATGATGTTTGTATTGCTCCAATGATGAGTAATACAATACTGACAAGTGCAACGATTATTTTTAGGATTCCACCTATAAGAAGAGACACACCCTGCATGATTCCTTTTAATATGAATGTGATAATTGATATTATAACTCCTAAAATATTTGTTATTTTTGAAAAGATACCGCCATTTGAATTTCCGATACCTCCATCACCATTCATCAAATTATTTTGAAGGAACGTTGTGAGTAGTGAGATAATGGTTTGCAAAAATGAAAGGTCTATAGATTGAATATTGGATTCTGAAGTTGATAATGAGTCAACAGTATATTGTAGGTCTTGCAAACTTTCCTCGGTTTGTTCCATTAAATCAGTTACATCATTTTTAGCTGATTTTTTAGGAATAGATGAAAGAATAATATCTTCAGTTAATTCAAGGTCAGTATCTTTATGTTGTATTTGTTCAAGGAGTGAATCCGCTATGTTTAAGATAAATGTTGCAATGATAATCAAATCATTTTCAGTGATTTCTTCTGAATTCAGCGTCTCTACTAAACTGTTTACTTGTTGTTTTTTATCTATTTTATCGATAACCACAGAAGATGTTTGTTGTGGGACTGCAGTAACTGCAGATAGTAAAATGAGAACAATTGCAATTGAACCAAGGAGAGGTATTGTTTTTTTCCCATATTTTCTTTTATATTTCATAGGATTATTTTCCTCCAGATAAACATTTTTATTTATAATTTCTATTATTATTTAATGGTCATCAAAGTATATAAAATGTTTGATATAAATTTGGTAATTCTTACGAAATTTATCTCGATTTTTTTGGCTTATGACAAAAAAACAAAAGAGAAAAATCAAAAATCCCAAAAAGTTCATTTCTGATTTCACATTTGTTTCATATCAATCACATTTCCTTTTAAAGATTTTACTTTTGATATAATCTTATCTTTTATCTGTTGATGCGTTGTAATAATCATTTTTACCTGATCGCCATACACAATATCATCCAATTGCGAGTAATCATATACCCAAGAAAGAAAAGATTGGGTTTCCTCAGTATTTGGAAGATGGATTTCAATTTGATACAACTGAGGAAGAAGTGAATATAATTTTTTTAATAACTCATCTAAATGCAGGTGTTGATGAATTGAAATTGAAACCATATCAAATGTTTTTCCAGCACAAAATGCATTTACGAATTGTTCTTTAACATCAACTTGTTCATTTGAAATCAAATCAGTTTTGTTTAACACAATCAAAACAGGATTTGTTACTCCAAGATCAGATAGTTCATCCAAAGAGGTTCTCACTTTTTGTTGAAAAACAGGGAATGAATCGCTTGCATCAACCACAAGAACCACAACATCAGCATCCTTAATTTCTTCTAAAGTAGAATGAAATGCATCAACAATCCAAGCAGGCAACCGTTGAATAAATCCGACCGTATCAGTCATTAAAATTGGTATATGTGATTGATCTAATTTTCGAGTTGTAGTTGAAAGCGTTGAAAATAACCGGTCTTCTACATCTATTTGTTCATCGGTTAATACATTTAATAAACTACTTTTTCCAGCATTTGTATATCCTGCTAATGAAACAAGAAAATATCCACTATGCTGTCTATGATGCCTCCGTAAATGTCGCTGTTTACGAATATGATCAAGTTTTTCCTTAATTTGTTTTATTTGTTTTTTCATCATTTCATAATAATCATCAACCTGATATTCTCCTCCTGCCATTAATCCTGGATGTTCTCCACTTCTTGCTCGATGAATGAGTTCACGAACAAAAGGTCGTTCATATTGAAGTTCAGCAAGGCGGACTTGTAATCGAGCTTCTTTTCTATCTGCTCTTTCCTTAAAAATCATCAGAATAAGTCGTAATCGATCATAAACAGGTACTTTCCAATAATGCTCAAGGACAAACCATTGGGAAGGTTTTAGTGTTCCATCAATGATTACGGCACTAATCTCTTCTTTAGATTCAGTTATATATTCCTTAATTTCATCACGTTTACCAATCCCAATATAACTATTGACATCAGGATGCTCTCGATGTTGGATAAAGGTGTTTATGATAGTATACTCATTAGATTCGGCAAGTAATCTAATTTCTTTAACATCATCATGAATTGCCACGATTATACCCAATTTCTTTGAATTTTTTTGCATAGAACACCAATTTCACTACGTAATCCAAGGTATAAGATACAATACAACCTTTTAAAAAACCTGTGAATCTGAAAATAAAATTACTAGGGTAACATTTTAAAAAGGGTACTTCATATTCTGCGGGAAAAGTGATTGTTTATGTCAGATGAAGATGATCTTAGTAAACTTGGAGTTATTCCTTCAGACCGAAAAAAACTGGAACATATGGGTATTACAACGCTTGAACAACTTGCAGTGATGTCCGTGCAGATGCTTGGCATGGGACCAAGTAAAGGAAAACAGTTAATCCAAAGAGCTCGAAATATCTTATTTAATCATAATCTTGTAAATATTATCATTAGAGATGAAGATACCGTTGAAGTTATTGTAAAACAAACAAATCGTGCGGTGAGAAAATCAGTATTAACCGCATTTGATGTGTATAAAACTGGTTGGGGTACGGTTGCATTAGATGTTGAAGAGAATACGTTAATCTTAAAACGGAAATCATCTGGTTTTAACAAAGTCATCAGAAAAGCTGAGGCACTTCAAGAGGTCATCGAATCGAAAAAATTAGATAAAAAAGAAAAAGAAGGTATTTTTTTACCCGAAGATGAATTGAAAGAATTCGCTCGAAAACGAGGTTTTGAAGGCTTTTGGAAGAATGTTTTTCAAGAGATTCATGGCAATGACATAATGAAAAAAGTGATTGCCACCAGCATGTTTTCCACATATGAAGAACCCGTTCATTCACTGATCATAGGTGAACCAGGGAGCAGTAAAACTATGGCAAAGGAAATTATTGGGGAACAATTCTCAGATATTTCTAGTATTGGTGCAAATACTACCCGATCTGGACTGGTTTGTAATCTTGGAACGGGTGATCTTGGAGCTCTTCCTCATGCTGATCGAAGATTAGTTCTTGTTGATGAATTTGATAAAATTCCCCAGGATGATATTGAGTACACGTATGAATTGTTATCAAATGGGAAATGTAGTGTGCATTCAGCAAAAGTGCATCAGAACATACGTAGCCAATTCATTATGATTGCTTTTGCTAATCCAAAAACTAAAGTTTTTACGAAGAATGCCGTTGGGGATATTGGATTATCTCCTTTACTTGTTAGTCGTTGTGCATTGATTGTACGAGTAGGAAATATTGGATCTGATGAACGATTGGATTTGTTTCAGAAGAAATTTTATGATACTGGCGAGATTAAGAAAAAACCTGAGTATTATGATCAATGGATGCGACTTGCTCGAAGGTATAATCCTGAAATTAATGCATCCGAATCGAAAGTGAAATCTTATCTGAAACAAATGAGTGAAGTGGTTGAGAAATATTATAATACAAATCTAAGACGTGATTTACGAATGGCTGATTACATTCGTCGTATACCAATGGCAATTGCTCGGGCTTCATTTTCTGCAATTGATGATGACACTCTAAATGAAGCGGCTGCAATCGTTGAGGAGTCTATTGCTACCTGGCACAAATAAAAAGAGTATCTACCAACATCTATTTTTTTCGTTTTTTAAATATTCAATTAATCTTTTATATTACTGATTGATGTTGATTAATGGTGAGGATTCATTGACTAAAGGTGAACCATATCTAGAACATATCGATTCTAAGGAAATAAAAAAACTTGTTCATCGTCTTTATCAGGATCAACCAGATCATTTTGAAAATAGAGATACAGATGATGCGGTTATAGGCAATAAATCAAGAAAGGCAAAGCCAACTATTGCTCAGGGATCAACTCAGGATGCTGATTCACATGATTATATCGCATCAGAGATTGATAATCTTCTTGAGGATTCAACAACACTAGATCAACATGCTGAATCATCTGAACCAACTAAGGCTCCTTTGCCTGAGTTTCCTGCTACTGAAAAACCTAAAAAAATTGAAAAACCTAGGCACCATGAGAAAAAACGTGGTTTTTTTGGATTTTTCAAAAAATAATTTTTCTTTTTTTTTCTTATTAAATCAAGATTTTAGGATTATTTTATCCAAAATTTTATAAATGAGACCAC
>CAZYLG010000149.1:0-4860 GCA_964648565.1 uncultured Thermoplasmatales archaeon | reverse complement strand
GGTTGATGAAGATATATTTATTATTGATTATAGATAAAATGAATGTTTACTCACAAAAGTAGTGATATAACGTGTTAGAATTAAACAAGATTTACAATATGGATTGCCTTAAAGGTATGCGAAAAATTGAGGATAATAGTGTTGATCTTGTTGTGACAAGTCCCCCGTATAATTTAAATGGAATGAGAAAAGGATCTTATTATGCCGGTAAGAAAAAAGGTAAAGTTTTGAGATATAAAACATATGATGATAATATGCCATATAAAGAATATGAGATATGGCAAAGGCAAGTTTTGATGGAATGTTATCGAGTCATTAAAAACACTGGCGCTATTTTTTATAATCATAAACCAAGAATAAAAAATTTTGTTTTAGACAACAGATATTCTTTGTTTCCTTTACCTGTTAGACAAGAGATTATATGGTATAGAAAAGGAGGAGTTAATTTTAATGGAGGTTTTTTCCTTCCCAATACTGAGCGGTTATATCTGTTTGCAAAAAAGGATTTTAAAATAAATAAAGAATATATTAAATTAGGGGAAGTATGGGAAATAAATTTTGATATTAATACTGATCATCCAGCACCTTTTCCAGTTGAGTTACCTGAAAAATGTATTTTATCAAGCACTAATGAAGGGGATGTAATACTTGATCCTTTTATGGGTTCTGGATCAACTGCATTAGCTTGTAAAAAATTAAATAGAAAGTTTATTGGTTTTGAAATTTGTAAAGAGTATTATTCAATGAGTTTGCAAAAATTGGTGAATCAACCTTTAAGGATTGAAAGTTGGGTAACATAGGAGGTTATTATGAATGAATAAAGAACAAGATTTTGGAAAAGATAAAGTAAATTATTGTGGAAATGAAGATTGTGAATATTTTGACCCTGTTGCTAAATGGTGTATCATTTGTAATTTCGAAGAATGGGATGATGTTTGTCCTATGAAACATGAGATTATGAAACACCCAGAAAAATATCAAATGGAGTAATCTTAATATGAATCAAATAAAATGTAAAAGATGTGAACGATGTAATGGAACTGGAGAAATATCAGAACTTGGTTTCCACGAAACTTGTCCTGATTGTAATGGAGATGGGGTCTTATGATACAGTGGTTGAAAAGAAAAATTGATAATTGGTTAGAAAAAGAAGAAAAAGGAATGGAAAGAGTAGTTGCATCAAGATATAGACAAAGCATTAAGAAGCAATGCCCAGAGTTGTTTGATGATGATTGAATGTGATAAATGTGAAAAAGTGTTTCATAACATTGGGACTTTCATAAAGCATATACACGACGAACATTAATATTAGATGAAAGTTATAAAAACGATGTTTACTCACAAGGGTTAAAGGCGAAAAGATGGAATCAGAGACATTGAAAAAACGATTAACAGGAGTGAAAACTTTCAATAACCCACCCAAAAACATAAAAACCTTACACTATTATAGTTTTTCATGTCTTTTGAAAAGTATACTGGAAAAATGCCGATGTTCGATCCAATGGATTACAAAAGACCAATCCTCAAAGGAAAAGTTACCGTTAACGAAAAAACTGGAAAAGAATACGATAACCGAATACGAATATTCAGACCAAAAGAATTTGAACGACTTCTGCAAGGATGTAAAAAAATCGAGTATCAAACCATCCTTGAAACACTATTGTACACTGGAGTTCGCTATGTTGAACTCAAACGAGTGCAGGAAAACCCTGAATGGTTTGATGGTGAATTTCTCCATCTTCCATATAATGCGAATCTTAAAGATAAGCGAACACAAAATGAGAGGTGGGTTCGATTGAATGTTCAGGGAAGAATCACACTAAAGTTCTTTTTGCGTTTAAAGGTGGATCTTCCAAGTTATCAATCTTGGTCTGCTAATTTGAAAAGATGGGCGAGGAATGTGGGTATGGAAGAAAAATGGTTGAGTAGTAAATGTACGCGGAAGACGTGGGAGTCTTGGTTGATGTTTTATTATCCTGATCAGATTCCACAAATATCTTTATCTCAGGGGCATACGCAACTTACGAGTTTGCAGCATTATGTTAATCTGCCTTTTACTGAAGCAGATCGGAATGAAATGAAGAAATATGTGGAGGGGTGGATATAGGCTATTAATAGTCTATTTATAGACTACTTGTAGGTACTTAATTAAGGACTGTTGTAAAAATATGAAATCATTAAGGAAGTTAACGAGAAAAGAGTTTGTTTTCTGGAGAAGAATATTTATGATCACAACTTTGTTAACTGGTATATCTTTTTATTTTGTTGATCATGATTATTTGTATCAATTAGTTGCATCTTTTTTAGGGTTTATGGTTTCAGGTTTTACCTTCATTATTTTTGTTATGCATCAAATATATGATAAAAAGTATGAAGAGAATAAATCAGGGTGATAACATGACACGAAAAAAGAAAAATAAAGATTTTTGGCGTGATATAATATTGATTGCTGCACTTGGTATATTTTTTTGTTGTGGGTATGTTGTTGGATATTTTGATCATGATCCAGTGATTGATTATTCATATTCTGATGATGATTTGTATGAACAACGTCTTGTATCAATGGATATTGTTGCTGAGAACTTTTTTCCGGTGCATAATCATACTGTGATTATTACGAATGAGGGGTATGTTTCTGATAAGTATGATTGGGAGAATAATACAAAGTTGTTTGATGGTGGTCGGTTGCTTCGGGTGAATCATAGTTATTATGGTGTGCAGTATTTTTTGTTTGATGGTTGGGTGTTACGTGAATATAATTGTTCAGTAAGTTAACATTTATTGATTGCGGATCTAATTTGTTTGTTTTGTTTAGTTAGTTATAGAGTAAATAAACATGTATCGTGATGATTTGACGTTGCTTTTGTTTCTTGATAATGGTGAGTTACCGTATAAGATTCGTAAGTGGTATGTTGGTGTTAAGGAATGAGATATAATGATTAAAAAAACAGATTTGTGGGTTAAATGTGTATTGTGCGGATGTGAAAAGAAATACAAATCGAAGAATCCTTATCCGTGTCCTGCAAGAAAAACTCATAAGTGGTATTTGAAAGAGAGAATAGACAATACAAAAAAGGAAGTTTAATTATGTGTAACCGTATACTGTATAGTATGGGAAAACGGAAGACACCGCCACGTTGTACTTGTATCGCTGAAACTCCGAAAGGCAAACAGTATCATCCCGCATTGAAAACAGTGTATGAGAGAGAGTATGGTGACGTTCCGGGTTGGAAACCAACAGGGTTTAAATGCCCGGTTTGTGGGAAGATGTATTCTTTGGAGGAAGTAGAATAATGGTAGAAAGTTATCCGTTACAATGGCCGAGTGGTGTACCACGGAATAAAAAACCGAAACGTTCACGTTTTGATACTCCACCAAGTCAAACAATACAAAATCTTCATTATCAGTTACGATTGCTTCATGCAAAAAATCCGGTGATTAGTAGTAACATGCGAACATATAGGCGTGGTGGCCGGGATATTCCTTATGCAAATCAAACAGTAGAAGACCCGGGTGTCGCTATTTATTTTGAATATCAGGGTACTCAACATTGTATTCCTTGCGACCGGTGGGATGTTGTATATGATAATATTCATGCTGTCGGTAAGACAATTGAGGCGATGCGTGGGATTGAACGATGGGGTACGTTTGAGATGATGAAGGCAACGTTTCAGGGTTTTGAACAGTTACCTCCTGGTTCTGATGAAGAATATGGTGTTGAAAAAGAAGAGGTTCAGTATTTTAGTGATTGTGATTCATTACGTGAGTTAAAAGAACGGTATCGTAATCTTTCAACGGCTTTTCATCCTGATAAGGGTGGTAAAAATTCTGATATGGCTGAGATCAATAAACAATATAAAATGAAGAAGGAAGAACTCTTGGTGGTGGCATGAAGGATAAGTGTGCGATTTATTGCCGAGTTTCAACCGAAGAGCAAGATCCGAAGCATCAGGAAAACGCATTGGTCGAATATGCAAAGAATCAACCTTACGATATTTACAAAGTGTATACTGATAAAACATCAGGGAGTAAACAAAGTAGACCTGCATTGAATAATCTTATGTTTGATGCGCGGGCTAAAAGATTTGATGTGGTTATTGTCTGGAAACTTGATCGGCTTGGTCGGAGTTTGCAACATCTTCTCAGTATTGTTCATAAGTATCATTTTACACTTTTGCCTGAGGGTGTGTGTAATAGGGGTTGTTTAGGGTTGAATAAACCGCAAAGGTTATAACTATACTACACATATACTTTTAATTAGTGTAATATGACCGAAAAACGTGACTATGTGCCAGACAAAAAAACATATCGTGAAACGTTAGAACGATTAATGGAAAATGATGAAATCACGACATTGATCACAGTTCGTCTTGGCTGCGAACTTGGCATGACACGAATTGAGATCGTGAACGCAAAAGTCGATGATGTTGATGTGCATCATAAACGATCATTAAAAGTCAAGGTTGCGAAACGTGTTCGGCGTGGTAGCAAAAAAGTTGATGGTAAAAAAGTACCTGTGTTTAAAATGAGAACTCGTGATCTTCCAATTAATATTAATTTGTATCAATTACTGAAAACGTATATGAAAGGCAGTGAAGTCTACTTGTTGCATCGTGAGAAGGGTGATCCTCGGAAACCGTTTATTCCTCGGTATGTTAATTATTTGTATGAAACGAATAGTATTCCTTGGAGTAGTCATAAGAGCCGTCATTATTTTAAGTCTCAGGTGTGGAGTTGGATGATGAAGAATCATCAACCGGATCGGGCATTGTTGCAGGAGTTCATGGGGCATCAGAAGGATAGTGTGCATGATGCGTATGGTGAGTATTCCTGGGATTATAAGCTTGAGGTTGTGGATGG
>CAZYLG010000148.1:0-4931 GCA_964648565.1 uncultured Thermoplasmatales archaeon | reverse complement strand
GACATCGTAAATTACCAATCATAATAATATATTTCAATATTTATAAAACCATCGGTTTAAACTATCAAAACATGTAAGTACTACTATAGTATAGCACCCCTGAATTGGACAACTTCTTTTTTAGGAAAAAAATAATTCAATAATTATAATTCTAACGGATAGCGAGTAATAGATGCAACACCATTGAATGCAGATACTAACGAATCACCTTCTTCGCTATTTTGAGAAATCAAATAGACTTCTGCACTGGTATTTTCCGCAAGTTCAGATAATTCATCAATCAAATCAATCTTTTCAGTAATTTCCATCTGAGTCGGAGTTTCGCATTCCTTACAAATCGGTGGTTCGAAATCATCCTCAAGTTCATCAGCCTTATAGGTTCTCTTTTCGTTATAACCGCAAGTTGGACAGGTAAAGGTCACCCGATATCTTCGTAATTCCTCAGCAAGAAGCAACGTATCAACTGCTCCCATTTGCAATGCCTTTCGAATGTGATCCTCCCCATACAATGCTAAACTTTCATTTCCTTTAGTTATCTCCTTAAGGAAACGTTTCATCACCTTTTTTTCTTTGGCTATTTTTAAATCCACCATGGTTTCAGAAGCAGCAGAAACAAGTTCTCTTAATCCAAACTCATCAGTGTAACCCGTATCAAATAATTCAACAATCTTATTTTGAATCTCATAATGCAAATATTCTTCATCAACAAAATATTTCTTGGTGGGACCAGGCCCTCCAACAAAAACTCCTTTAATGTCCTTTTCAGCAAGTAAGATATCACTTGCTTTATCCCCACATTTCTGAAACCATTCATGAGCTGCAATCTCAGTTAATCGTTCAAAACGACGTTGAGACTGACCTCCTTTCCCATGTTTTCCAGGAACTTGCGAAGTCATGTACTTAAGTAAGTCAACCCGATTTCCTCGAAGAATCCCCACCGTGCATTCACGCCGATCGATAAGAAATAATCCATAGACTTCCTTTTCAGCAAGCATATTTTCAATTGGTTCCAAATAAAAGTCCGAATCGCAGCGATATAAAAACGTTTGAATTTCAAGGGGCGGTTCAATCACATAAGCAACCATACTTGTTTGATCTGCACCTGTACTTTTATGACCAACAAAAAAGACCAGGCCATTTTCAGGAAGCTGTTTAAAATTTTTTAAGCGACTCATAATGGATTCAATCGCAGATAAAACATTTTTTCGAGTTTGCTTTGATTTAATGTTTTGAGATTCAGAAAGTTCATTTTTCAAATAAGAGGTAACATCAGAAATTTGTTTGGTTGGAGGAACATACAAAGAAATTAATTCAGTGTGTCGTCCTTTACATTCCCGCAATTCTTCTAGTTGTCTTTTCAAATCATATTTTTGCCGTTGGGTTAACTCTGCCATGTTTTGTTCTCCTTTTCACATAACATGTTCATTCTCAATTAGTTTTGGATAAACAATCAAACTGAATGATAACTAATTTATCTTACAAACTTTCATCAAATCATACCTATGGTAAAAGATATAAAAGTTTTTTTCATCAAACAATGATTGGTTCCCCATCTTGAGGGACAAACACTTCAGCAAATTCTTCCAAAGGTGCCTTTAATGCTTCACGAGCATCACTATGCATCAATATAATTTTCTCAGGATTACATTTCCTTGCAAAATCAATTAATTGATCATGACCTGCATGACCTGAAAAATCAAAATATTCAACTTCACAGGAAACTTTTTCTTTTACTCCATAAAAATCAAGTACTCCCTCGTCAACTAATAATCGACTGTTGGTTCCCTCCACTTGATATCCTGTGAGAAGCACCGCATTTTTTGGATTATCCTTTAACTTACTCATATAATGGAGTACAGGCCCTCCATCCATCATTCCACTCGATGTAATAATCACATCAGCGTTTAACGCCAATTTACGACCATGATCCGAATGAACAAAATTTATTTGATTCAATGCTTTTTTTAATTTACCTGAATCACGAAGGAATTCACTATATTTCAAAAAGATTTTTGATACCTTTCTTCCCATACCATCATACCAAATATTCAATCCCATCTTCCGAAGGATCATCGCTAGTTCCTGAGATCGCGACACCGCAAATGCAGGTAGAACGACTTTTCCACCCCTGCTAACTACCTCTTCAACTTTAGCGATAAAATCTTGTTCAAGTTCCTTTCGTGGCTTAGGATGGTTCCGCCCAGCATACGTTCCTTCCATACAGAGAACATCACAATTTACTGGTTTTGTTCCCTTCACAAGATGAGTATCAACAGTATTGAAATCACCTGTGAATAAAAACCGTTTTGAAGCAACAAGTTCAACCATAAGTGATCCTGGAATGTGCCCTGCAGAATGAAACCGAACTAAAATATCTTTGATTTGTTGTTTTTGACCAGGTTTCACTGGTTGTACACTATGTCTGGCTCTTCTGATTTCACCCACACCAAACGGTTTAGCATACCCTTCAGATCTAGCAATTTTAATTGAATCCTTATGTAAAAGATTACTAATCACACCAGTTAATTCGGCAGTAAGAATAGGAAGGGTATCTTCTTCACATAACAATGGGGTCATCCCCGAATGGTCAAGATGAGCATGTGAAAGAAACATAGTATCCACTGGAGGTGCCGGCATGGGAACCTCTGGTGGCTTACTTGGAGTCATCCCATAATCAAAAAGGAATTGATGTCCATGCGTTTTAAGTAGCATGGCAAGGCTACCGACTTTGCTGCTACCACCGAGAAAACGTATTTGTAAATCATCGTCCATGAATGTATCACGCCGGGAAAGGGAGAAGAGGTAAATTAATGTTTGGTACCTGTTTTTTCATCATTTTCAGCAGGATGAACTGTAAGAATTGAACCCTCTTTCTTATCAATCGTTACTTTTGTACCAACAGGGATGAAAGTATCAGATTTTGCATTCCATAGTTCTCCTTTAAATCGAACATATCCATTTTCACCCGGAGAAATGGAATCAATGGTTTCTGCGATTTCACCTTCAAATAATCCAATCGCCTGTCTTTTCTTTCGAATTTCCAATACTTTGTATATTAGAAATATAAAAAATCCTGCAAATAATCCTACTAATACTAGCATTAATAATATAATTGTATCTATCCAAGCCGTATTTATCACCCATTCGCGTGTCGCATAAGTTGGAACAAGAAACACTGCTCCAATAAATAAAGATATAACCCCTCCAATCCCAACCACTCCAAATCCAGGGATCACAAAAAGTTCTAAAAGTAGTAAAATGCCACCAATCGTTAAAAAAAGAAGACTGATTTCTGAAATAGCAAAACCAGATCCTGCAAGTGATAAGACAATTGCAATTACCCCAAAAACTTCAGCACCAAAACCTGGAGCTGAAATACCAAAAATTAATGCAAAAATCCCTAGCATCAATAAAATCGAAGTCAACAGAGGATTAGAGATAAATCGTAAAAACTGTATTTGCAAGGGAATATCATACTGTTCAATAGTTGCATCACTTAACGAAACGGTAACATTACCTTCTCGTAATTCGATTGTTTTCCCATCGAGTTGCTCAAGCAACGAGGAAACATCTTCTGCAACATATTCAATAACACCTAAACGCAATGCGTCAGTTGCATTCACATTACGATTCTTGGTAATGAACTCTTTTGCAACCGTTTGATTTCGATTAAATTTATTTGCACGTTCTTGCATCCAACTAACCAATGCATTAATGGTTTTCGTATCATTGATAAGTTCAGTTCCCGTTGCGGTTACTTGCACGGGTTGACAAGATCCAATCACACTAAACTTTGACATCGCCGCAACGTGAGTGCTCATTAAAATGAAGGTTCCAGCAGACCATGCAGATGCACCTTCCGGGTACACATAACTAGCTACCGGAATGGAACTTTCTGCAATAAGTTCTTCAATTCGAAACGTTTGATCCAGTCCCCCACCTGGCGTTTCCAGTAATAAAACAATAAGTTCAGCATTGTTTTTTTCAGCAGAATTAAATGAATCCTTAATGATTTCTACAGTTGACTCATCAATAGTTCCGGTTATTTCCACAAGCAAAACATTAGGATTTTCTGCTCCATGAGCTAATGGTTGAAAAAAAAAGATAAAAAAAAGAAAAAAGAATATGATTACTCGCTTGCTCATTTTTTCTCCATATTCACTGCTTTGGCAATACCTGCTACCCTTCCAATATCTCCACCTGGAACAATAATAAGATTACCTTCTCGAGAGATCTCAGATAGGGTTTGCAGTTCACGTAAACGTAAGGCCATTGGTGTTTTTTCATATAACTTTGCTGCATCCGTCATCTTTTTTGATGCTTGAAACTCACCATCAGCAATAATGATTCTAGCTCTTTTTTCTCGTTCAGCTTCAGCTTGTTTTGCAATAGCCCGAAGCATTTCATCAGGAATGGAAACATCCCTTATAGTTACAGCAGATACCTTTACACCCCAAGGATCTGTTGCATCATCAATTATTTTTTGAAGGCTTTTGTTTAATTCCTCTCTGTTAGAAAGGAGTTCATCTAAGTCCTGTCTTCCTAAGACATCTCTTAACGTTGTTTGTGCTTGAAGTCCAGTCGCAATATCATACCGTTGTACCTCTACTACTGCCTTTTGAGCATCAACAACTCTAAAATAGACTACCGCATCAACATCAACAGTAACATTATCCTCAGTGATTACTCGTTGTTTGGGAACATCAATAACTCGAGTTCGAAGATCAAGTTTTATGATTGAATCAATGATCGGGATGATAAACACCAGACCCGGTCCTTTAATTCCCTGTAATCGACCGAGTCGGAAGATAACGATTCGTTGATATTCAGCCATTATTTTAATTGATGAGGCTAACACTAGCATCAAAAACAAAAGGACTACAAACAAGATAGGTATTAACATGGGACTTCCTCACACATAAAGAGAGTGG
>CAZYLG010000147.1:0-4945 GCA_964648565.1 uncultured Thermoplasmatales archaeon | reverse complement strand
CACGATGCTCATAAATATTACGAATGATTTTTTCAATGTTCTGACTTTCTTCAGCTAGAAGCATTTGTTTTTGTGGTTTTTTTTCATCAACTAATCGTTTTTCCAATTGGTTTAAAAAAACACTAACATCATGATAGAATTCTTTGTTAATCTGAGTGATCTGCGGTGAATTTTTTTCTGCTTGTTGAATCTTACGAAGGGTCTTATAAGTTATTTCTTCATCATCCATATTACTTGTCAACAACAGGGTATTACAAACGATTACATAAATGTTCAGATATCACAAACCAAAAAAATAAGAACTATTACAAACCATGAATGCATACTGATTTTTTCAATTAAATGGGATGGATACGATTATGCCAAAAAAACAGGTAAACAATATCAAACTTTCATATCATCGTATCGGAAAAGGTTCACCATTAGTTCTTATCGCAGGTCTCGGAATGGATCATATGTGTTGGTTGTATCAAATCCCTGATTTCCAAAAAAATTACACATTAATACTTCCAGATAACCGTGGAATGGGACAAAGCTCTGGGTCAGATGAACAATACACTACTAAGATGATGGCTGATGATATCGCCCGGTTATTATCAAAACTAGATATTAAAAAAGCACATGTGTTAGGAAGTTCCATGGGAGGAATGATTGCTCAAGAATTAGCATTACATCATCCTGACTTAGTTGACAAACTCTTGCTTTGTTCAACATTTTCAAAACATCCGGAAATGATCACTTATCTTAAACAAGGACTGAATCAACTAGGTAACCGAAAGAAAAATGATCTTTCAGATCTCCATGCGGATACCTTTACGTTTGGACCAGTTTATGATTTTTTTCTCAAACAGGTTTTCGATGAAACATATTTTAAGATGCATGAATCAATGATTACTAATACATTAAAACGATTCATTCAACAGGACTTATTTGTTGAAACGTTTTTGAAACAACTTTATGCTATTTTTCATCATGATACATTGAATCGATTATCACAAATCACGGCTGATACATTAGTTCTCACGGGTAATAATGATCGATTAGTTCCAACGAATTGTTCAGAAGTACTTGCAGAAAAAATTCCGAATGCCACTTTATCAGTTATTGATGATGCAACCCATGTTTTTCACATTGAACAACCAGAATTGTTCAACCACATCATTCACTTGTTTCTACAAAATGAATCAATACCAAAACACTATCAAAAAAGAATCCATTGAATAACAAATTTTTTTTTACTTGATATTAGCTAGTTTTTTCCCAAGTAAAAACACCGCGACAAACAAAGGAACCTCCTGTTCACCTTTACTTAAGGAAAATGTTTCCTTTTTTAACGATACTGTAACATCCACACCAACATCCACAATCACTGGTGTATCAGTAAAAACCACTGCATCAGATAATGGATCAAAATCATGAAGTGTATCTAACGAAACAGGGATTACTTTCAACCCTGTTTTTCCATGAAGAGAACCTGGCAATCGAATCAATCGTTTCACATCACAGGTCACTGGTTCATCAGTTTCACCAGCTGCAAAAGACACTGCTTTTTTCCGTAATGCATTATTTAAAAAAAACCGACGAATCGTAGTGGACTGATCAAGATGTCCTTGTTTAATACGCTCAATACGATTCTCTGATAATTCCTCAAGTAATTTTTGAGCTGTATAATCACTTACTCCATACTTTTTTAGTTTTAACCGCGGATTATCACTTTGTATTATATCTTCAAGGATATCAATTAGTCCCTGACTAATCCGGCCACGCCATCCTGGTTCCTCAGGTTTCGGCATTCGTAACCTTTTCCCGGTAGAAACCGTTTTTCCTTTAATTTGTGCTCGACCCATGGATTCCTCATGAAACACCACAGATTCGTTCAAATCCCTTCCAGTGATATAATCAACGATTTCCCGACGATCGCCACTAGTAAGTTGATAAACCGATGGATGTTTCACATGCCAATGATACCCACGTCCTCCACTAAAATAGAGTTCCATAGAATCCGTTGGAAACCCAAAATCATTGATCAAAAAATCATCAACCAGTTTAATGAATTCAATTTTTACTAGTTCCAATTGTTTCTCATAAGAAATCTTATCCGCGTTAGGTAAATGGTCTGCATCTAAATCAAAAATAAGCTCAGCACCCATCCACTTTTTTTCATTCATCCGGGCAGCATCAGGATACTGATAATATGCTGTAGAATAGTACGCATGCATCGGAGCCTTTTGTTGTAAAAACTGTTGAAATTGCTGTTTCTTTGGAAACGCAAGATGACGAAGCATACCTCTTCCACCAAAAAAAACAAAAGCATACTCCCGTCGGCTGAATCGATCTGGAACAGAAATAACATTTCTTTTATAATACGACCGGAATTGATCTTGCAAAAAGGCAAATGATTCCTTACTAAGATCTACACCGCTCATAAGAAAAAAAGATAAATCGTCATTATGTTTTAAGTGTTATCGTTTTAATGATCATACGTAGATAAAGATTTTTATGAGGTAATACCATTCACCTTTTTGTTATGAGCAGTATAATTGAGGATGAGCTTGCTTCTTCATCAGTCATTCAACATGTAGATCGATTAGATTTTGATTACGTTCCAGAAGAATTACCACATCGAGATGATCAATTACGGTTACTTGCACAATTATTCAAACAAACCTTGAAAGGAGTTTCTCAAAACGCAGTGATCACCGGACCAGTGGGATCTGGAAAAACAGCAATAGCAAAAAAACTCTGTCAGGAACTTACAAAAGTTGCGCGGAAAAAAGGGCGCATGCTTGATTATGTTCATGTGAACTGCCGGAAACGATCAACTGAATCAATGGTCCTTCTTGCAGTACTCAATCATTTTGATCCCAGATTTCCGGACCGTGGTTTTTCTGTGCAAGAAATGCTTGAAGTCCTGAAACGACAATTGATACGAAAGAAAACCCATTTGATCATTGTTCTTGATGAAGCAGATGCATTACTTAAAAAAAGCGGATCAGACTTAATTTACAATCTTTCTCGATTTTCAGATGAATCATCCAAACAACAAATGGGAGTTTCACTTCTTCTTGTATCTCAACATGATATTTTACGATTACTTGATGATGCATCAATTAGTACGTTTAAACGAAGTAATCGGATTAACTTAGAAAAGTACAATCGAGATGAACTCTTTGATATTGTTCGTCAACGAGTTGATCTTGCTTTTCTTCCAGGTACCGTGCAAGATGATAGTATTGAGTTGATCGCGGATATCGCAGCTGAATGGGGTGATGCCCGTTTTGCTATTGAACTCCTAGGTAAAGCAGGAATTGCTGCAGATCATGAACATACTGATAGAGTAGTTCCAGAATTTGTTCGAGCAGCAAAAGCTGAAACGTATTCCGTGGTAACGGAAACAAAACTACAGAATTTAAATCGTCATCAACTCCTTACCTTAGATGCGATTGCTAATAGACTGCAACGGGATGGAACCGCGTATTTAAACACCGGTGATGCAGAGAAAATGTATTCGTTTATCTGCGAACAACATGAGGAAAAACCACGTGGTCATACCATGTTCTGGCAGTATCTCAAAGACATTGAAAACGCTGGTTTTATCACGGTAAAAAAATCAGGGAAAGGACAACTTGGTACTACTCAATTAATTAGTCTACCAGATATTCCTGCTGAAATCATGCATCAAAAAGTCAATGAGATTCTTTAATTATCCGTTGTCTGCCAAATGCACATTTTTTTACTAATGGACACTGAGAACACACTGGTTTTGGTTTACAATAATATTTTCCTAAATTCACGATTAATGCATGAAATTCATTATACACTTGGACTAACTCCTCTTTAGGGTTTTTTTTTGTTAAATCATCTTCAACGTATTGTTGAATATCTTCATAGGAATCAGCATTCACTGGCAAGGGAATGCGTTTGCAGAGTCGTTTGGTATAGGCATCAACCACAAACACAGGTTTTTCAGCAGCATATAACAATATTGAATCAGCTGTTTCTGGACCAATCCCGTGTAATGATAATAATTCTTGACGAAGATTTTTTGTTGATTTTGAAAAAAATTGATTAAGATCTCCATCATACTGCTCTGCTAAATAATTTGAAAGAAAATGTAATCGTTTTGCTTTTTGATTGAAATAACCTGAAGATCTAATACAAGTTTTTACTAGATTATTATCTGCATCTTTAAGTGTCTGAATGTTCAGTAAATTATGTTCTTTTAGCTGCTTGATTGCTTTTTCAACATTTGTCCATGCGGTATTCTGTGTAAGAATTGCTCCGATCATCACTTCAAAACGAGGATTCGTGTTATTTTGCTCATGATGAGAATGATCCATTGGCCACCAGTGTTGAGGACCAAATGCATCATAAAGTTGGTTGTACAGTTCCGCAGGTGTTACGTTCATAGCAAATCATTTTAAGACATCAATTTCTCATGTAAGAATATTATTGTTTTCGCATACACAAGTTTTTTTAATTTCACTGAGTGTTTCAATAAATATATCTTTTTTTATAGAAAATATTTTAAACCTATTATTGGTATTATTTATCAGAGTGATATGGTGATGTTGGATGGGTAATGATCCGATTGCAACAGTGTTAGATGATTTACTTCAATTAGATGATATTTTAGCCTGTATGGTCGCACGACAAAATATGATAAGTGTGCTTCCAACAGAGGGAACAGAAGGATTTAAACCTGAGATTTACGAAACATGGGATATCATTCATCGGGCAATGGATGATGTGTTTAATGTAATCAGAGAATATTCTCAAACTGGATTAAGTGAAATGGATTTTCGCATGCAAGATTATGAGACCTTATTTTTTGTTTTTCCTGATACGGAAAATGCACTTGTTGCGGTGATTCCTGCACTTGCAAATAAA
This sequence comes from uncultured Thermoplasmatales archaeon, assembly GCA_964648565.1. Classification (GTDB taxonomy): domain Archaea; phylum Thermoplasmatota; class E2; order DHVEG-1; family DHVEG-1; genus EX4572-165. Next base: position 55 of record CAZYLG010000147.1, on the reverse strand, counting down.
GGTTTAATTGAAGTGGAAATGGAGAATGCACGAAGAGAAATACTAAAGGTCATGG
>CAZYLG010000146.1:0-4946 GCA_964648565.1 uncultured Thermoplasmatales archaeon | reverse complement strand
AATTTCAAAAATTAGGCACAACAAACATAAAAACAACTTTCAATGAGTGCAATAGGGTATTTACAGCAGAAAAACAAAAGACTATTTATTCATTAATATTTTCTAATGTTTTTTCAACCTTGGTTACATATTCTTGCATATTTCCTTTTCGTTTTAATCCTGCTTTGTTCATATATCTGACTTTACCATAGATCGGTCGTTCTTTCCAAGCTCGATCATGTTTTCCAAAACACCAAGCCACTCCAGTAAATCCATTGGGATCACGTCCGTCGAGCTCATATTTATTATTAAGATACAATGCATGATCAAATGCTTTTGAAATCGTTTCAGTCCACTCAATTATCTTTTTTCCCCAATACATACGCATATACCCATGCATTTTACCGGTAATCATCATTTCTTTTTGAGCAGCATTCCAATATGGATCATGAGTATCAGCTTGTTCTAATTCATTAAGCGTATACTCGTATTCTCTTTTATCTGATTCATGTTTCTTTAATGATTCAAAAGCCCAAGAGGGTAAACAAGAAACTCTATCATATGATTCATTGAAATGCACAAAATTCATACTTAGTTCCCTACGAACAATTAATTCTTCTAAAAAACTCTCAGCGAAATCAGGTGTATTCTGTTTAACTTCTAATGCAACATATAATGGAGAAATATGGCCAAAATGAAGATAGGGACTTAACTGAGAAGTAACGGTTTTAGACGGATCATTTCTCAGTATATCATAACGATTGATATGATGTTTTATGAACTGGTCTAGTACCTTTTTTCCTTGATCTTCACCACCAGTAAATGAAGAAATTAAAGAAACTGAAGAATCAACATCTAACTGAGATGTAATTGAAGATGTATGAGAGAGATTAATTGATGAAAAATCATAATCAAGAGAACCTTTTTTTACCGTGTTTGCTGTTAATTCTGTTAAAAACTTGGGAAGTAATCGATGAATCTTTGGTCTCAGAGTATAAGCGGCATATTCCTCTTTATTGGATACGGTTTCAACTGGGACTATCACATCTGATTCAACTTGAATAAGTGGACAATCAATCTGGTCTGCAACTTTTTTTCTCCATTCTTTTTGCACATGAAGATACCCACAATCAACAACCACCAATGCTGCATTCTTAGCAAGAGTACAGATTCCATCAATGGGATGAGTAATATGAACAATGAATTGAATATTTCTTTCAAATAAATTTTTTTGTACTTGTTTTAATCCTTGAATCATGAACTGGTAATGACGAAGGTTTGCTTCTGGAAACTGATCAGTAATACCAAAATAAACAAGCAATGGTTTGTTTTTTTCATTCGCTTTTTTAATGGCATATTCCAACGCATGATTATACGTTGTACGTTGCGATTGCTGCATCCAGTAAACAACAAAATCTTCTGATACATCCTCATGCATTCAGTTTTTTAATTCGTTCAGATTCTATCATACTTTTCCTTCTGAGAGTTTATGTTTATGTATTTTTAGGATACATGAATAAAACGAGTATCTTTTTTTGCAAGTGATATTGCTTCAACTGCACTTTTTTCTTTATCTTTTATCTCTAACATGATATCAATATCAATTGAGTTTATTGATTGTAGAAAACAAATGAAATCCTTCTGATTAATATGAGTTGCATGTTTTCCGGTTTTCTCATTTCGTTCTTGGGATGAGTAATCAACCATGGGAATACCATCACTTGTTTTCCAGGTGTCAGCAATTAAACTAAACATTTTTTGAATGGGTTCATCAAGATTATTGATCTCATGGTGAAGCACATCAAATAACACAGGAATATGATTCTGTTTGCTAATTTGTAAACAATCATTAGCAGTATAACTTCGTTCATCATTTTCAATCACCAATCTTTTCCTAACTGAAGTTGGAAGCAGATCAAAATGAGTAACGAACCGATTCATACTTGTTTCTTTTTCACCATAAACACCACCCACATGTAATTGAATTTTTGAAGACTCATCCAACCCTAATGAATCTAAAAATGAAGCATGATACACTAATTCCTTAATGCTTCGTTGAACAACCTCCTTTCTTTTTGAATTTAGCACAATGAACTGATCTGGATGCATCGAGATTCTCATGTTATTATTTCTGATAAATCGTCCAATATCTGTCAATCTATCCTTAAAATACAATTCCCAATCAACATTGAGCACAGGATGAGAAGCAAAAGGAATAATGTCTGAAGAAATTCGAAAAAATAAGATGTTATGATCAAGATTAAAAGAAAGCAGGTGTTGTAAACAACGTAAATTATTTGTTACTGTGTCTATAAATCGTTCTTTTGAATATGATTTTAGTCGAAATGTTCTATTGCCACGACATGGTAATGTTCGATTAATACACGGATACCCAATCTTCATTCCCAGTACCTCTGACGGTCAGCAATCATTGAAAGATCCTCTTCAAGTAATTCCTCCGGAAACGGGTTAAAAAATGTTTGATCTGACAAATAAGGTTCGCCAAAGCGAACAATCCAAGATTTCAACACGTTTAAAAGCACGGTAAGTGGGATTTTTTCATGTTTATATTTCTCAACTAATTCTAAAAAAAATGTTTTTTCAGATTTACTAAGCTCATCTGATATAAATCCAAATACGTGAAAAAGAACATTAATCGTTGAACTATGCGAGGGTGGTTTTTCAAAAACAGCATATAACATTGATTCATATTGTGATATAACAGTTTCAACGGATTCATTATTCTGATTTGCCGAAATTCTTCCCAGCTTGCGTAAGAGCTCTTGATTATATGCCATGAACAAGAATTTGTTTTTTCCATGAAAAGAAACCAACTGTGCAATAGAAGGATTCTTTTTCACTACTTCAAAACGAGCAAAGGTAAAAATACTAACCATGAAATGTTCTTGAATAAATTTGTTACGAAGACGTCCTTCAGATTCAACCACGCAAGGAAGTGAATGAAGCATGATATCTCCGAACAAACCATTAGTACGTTTAACTGGAGCTGCGTTCTTACTTGCGGCATACAATTTCACATCTTTAATTCCACAGGAGGGAGACCTTGACTTCAAAATAGCACCATGAACCGCTGATTGTTTTGAAAGAAAAGATTCAGCAAAATCTATCATTTCAGAAGTGAGGTCTTTATCAGTTGCAGGTTGGACTAATCGTTTCTTTTCATCCTTTCTTATTAATCGAAGTGACTTTCTTGGAATGCCTAATCCAAGTTCAACTTCAGGACAAACGGGTTTAAAATCTACGAATGGTTTGATTTTTTTTACAAAACTACTAGAAATCATTGAGCCATCATAACGACAACGATCAAACTCAATACACTTACTTATTAAGACCGTTGGTTTAGGCCAATTTTCCATAATAATAAAAATCAACAACGATGAGTTATTAAATCTTATCAACAAAAACTTATTGATTCATGATAAAAATCGATAGAATCTCATAAAATTATTTAAATAGTCTCATCATTATTTTTAATTAGGCGTAAAAATGAATAAAAAACTATCATCTGGTTTAATCATTGCTTTACTGATAATAGGATTGGGATCAATAAGCATCTCTGCGTATAATGGTCAAGAAAGTGATAATATCCATCAAAAATATGTTACTGACACTCAGAAGATAATGGAATCTGAAGAGTATGAGATACAATGGCAAAAAAACTATGGGTCAGATTGGTCCGGTGGACGATTTCAAGGGCCACAACCAATAGGTGACTGTGATAACGATGGAAAAAACGAATTATTGCTTGCGGGAAGAGATGGAAAGATTGATGTTATGGAATGGAATGAAAATAAACAAATCTATGAATCAACAGCAGTATTACACAGTCCGTTTTATTCATTTTTTTTACTCCGGGAATTTATCGCTGAACAGTTTTTTGATGAATATGTACCACCACCTGATGCCGGAGGATTTGCAATTGGGGATGTTACTGGTGATGGTGAAAACGAAATCGCAGCCACATGGTATGGCGCAGTGTACAAATACATCGGTGGAAACTATCGATTAATTGGTTTAAACTCATGGATTTTCAGCAATGGTGGTGGTAACGGTGATTGCTACATTGGTGATTGTGATAATGATGGACAAAATGAACTTATTATGAGTGGAGGTGGAGGAACAATCGAACAACCAGTTCCAGAGATTGTGATTCTTAAATGGAATGGATATCGATTAGAAAAAGTCGCATCATATGATGATCCTGCGCATGGTTATGCATTTATGGCAGGTCTTGGCGATCCTGATAATGATGGTGAAAATGAAATTGCCGTAGGTATAACTAATTATGGACAATATCAATCTGACAAAAACCGTTTTTTAGTTTTAGATTGGAATAAAGAAAAACAAGAGTTTGGGGAGACTGAACTGTATACCACGCAAGGATGGGAAGGAGCACCTTTTGGAGGATGGTGTGCGGATAGTGATGGTGATGGTATTGATGAAATCCATTTTGGTTATGCATCACCTAGAATTTCAATTTTTGATTGGCATGATGGATCATATCATATGAGTTTTGATAAACAATGGCCGGGTGAAGGAATGTTGATTGAGGGAATGAATATTGGAGATGTAGATTATGATGGAATACCTGAAGTATGTGCGGGAACTGATAAAGTCCATATTTTACAATGGAATGGGACGACTTATGTTGAAGAAGCAGTTATCAACGAAACTTATGGGGATTTAGCGGTGTTAAATATTGGTGATTGTGATAATGATGGACAAAACGAGATGAATGTAGCTCCAGTGTTCGTTGACCGAGGAGAGGATTATATCTCATGGGTTATCCAGCATAAATAATTCTTTTTAATTTTTCATCTCTAAGAAAATGAATTGATTGTTTTTTTTAAGCTGGAAAAAAGATGTTTTGATATTATCAATGTTTGTAAATTATTTCAAAAAACCGTATGATTAATATAATGGATATTATTATACATTGTTGCTAA
>CAZYLG010000145.1:0-4952 GCA_964648565.1 uncultured Thermoplasmatales archaeon | reverse complement strand
TGTAACAGTTTGGTCCGATCTTACAGTTTTCTCCAATGACAACGGGTCCTTCAATGTAACTTCCTGATTTAACAACGGTGTTTTTGCCAACGAAAACATTTCCTTTTAGCATCGCTTCTTTCTCAATAGTTCCTTCTTGAGTGTAATCGATTCTTTCAAGCATTTTTTTATTCGCATCAAGAAGGTCCCATGCATATCCAACATCCTGCCACTCAGTAAGATTATACGCGGTGAATGGTTCTTTTTGTGTTAACATGTTAATGGCATCGGTGAGTTCATATTCACCACGAGGAGATTTTTTAAGTTGATCTAAGGAATTAAAAAGAGATTTTCCGAAATGATATATACCTGCATTAATGAGATTGGTAAACGGATCTTTCATTTTTTCATGGATTTTAACAAGGGTATCATTTTTTGTTTCAACGATTCCATATTCTTTTGGATTGTCTACCTTGTATAATCCAATACTCTGTTTTTGGTCTGCGATTTGTTTGATATCTAGCGTGCTGAAAATAGTATCTCCACAGAGGACAAGAAAGTCATCGACGAATGATTCAACCATGCTTACGGCATGGCCTGTTCCTCTTGGTTTTCCTTGATTAACGTATTCAATGTGAACGTTCCATTTTGATCCATCTTGAAAATAAGAGCGAACTTGTTCATCTTCATAGCCTACTACAAAAAGAAAATCAGTGATTCCTGCTTGTTTTGCATGGATTAGATTCCATTCAATTACTGGTTTGTTTGCTATGGGAAGCATGACTTTTGGTTGAGTGTAGGTGAGAGGGTGCATTCGTTTTCCTTCACCGGCAGCAAGCATTACACATTTCATAATCGTTCACTTTCGTTTTTAGTGCCCATCTTTTTAAAATTTTTATTTTGTTATTCCACGGTTACTGATTTGGCAAGATTTCGGGGTTTATCGATTGGACAATCTCGATAAAGAGCCGTATAATATGAAAGTAATTGTAAAATTACAGTTGCTGGGATGAGGCATTCGATTTCATCATCTTTTGGATATCGTAATATCCGGTCAGCATATTTTTCGATATCTTCATCATCATTTTCAGCGATTGCAATCACTGTTGGTCCTCTTGCTTTGATTTCCCCAATATTTGAAATCATTTTATCATAGGTTTTGCCTCTGTGTAATAATGCTATTACTGGTGTTTTTTCGGTGAGAAGTGCAAATGGTCCGTGTTTGAGTTCTCCAGCTGGGAATCCTTCGGCGTGTATGTAGCTGATTTCTTTGAGTTTTAGTGCTCCTTCCCGTGCAAGAGGATACCATAATCCTCGTCCAATGAAGAATGCTGAGTAAGCTGTTGAAAGTTTTTTTGCTACTTTTTTTATGTCATCAATGGTATCTAATATTTTTCGAATGTTTCGAGGTAGTTTTTTCATTTGTTGTATGTGATGATGAAAATCATCGGTACCTATCTGATCGTAGCGAAGGGAAAGATATAATGAGATAAGTTCCATGAGTATGATCTGTGAGGTGAATGTTTTTGTGGCTGCAACTCCTATTTCTGGTCCTGATTGCATGAGAAGGTATCCATCTGCAACTCGTGTTGCACTGCTACCTATGATATTTGTGATGGTGAGAGTGGTTGCTCCATTTTTTCTTGCTTCTTTTAATGCAGCAAGGGTGTCTAGTGTTTCTCCGGATTGTGTAATTGCGATGACCAGTGATTTTGAATAATTTTTTCCGAAGAATCGGTATTCTGATGAATAGGTTACATTGACCGGAAGATCGGTGAGAGATTCAAGTAGATATTTTCCAATGAGTGCAGCATAATATGATGTTCCGCAGGCGACTATGTTGATTGATTCAAATGGTTGTGAGAGGAGTTCTTCAACGGAATCTGGAAAGGAGATTGAATAATCGAAATCTGAGATTCTGCCTCGTAATGCTTCTTGGATGCTTTCTGGTTGATCATATATTTCTTTGAGCATATAATGATCGAATCCTGATTTTTCTGCGTCTTTTATGTTCCAGGATATGTGTTGAATCTTTGGTTCTTTTTCTTTTCCATCTTCATCATATATTGTTATTGATGATTTTGTTATTTCAGCAAGATCATTATCATCTAAAAAGATTGCTCGTTGTGTATATTCAAGAAAAGCTGGTACATCTGAAGCAACGAAATTTTCGTTATCACCTACTCCTATGACTAAGGGGCTGTCTTTTCTAGCTGCTATCAGTTTTTCTGGTTCGCTGTTACTTATTACTACTATTGCATAGGAGCCTTTGATTTTTTCAATTGTTTGTTTTACCGCTTTTTTAAGGTTTTTAGTATTGATGTAATATTCCTCTATGAGGTGGGCTAAGACTTCTGAATCGGTGGTTGATTGGAAGGTGTGTCCGTTTTCTTCAAGTTTTTCTTTTAATGATTTAAAATTTTCAATGATGCCATTATGAACAATAGATATTTCTTGATGACAACTGTTGTGTGGATGAGCGTTTTCTTCAGTTACTGCTCCATGAGTTGCCCATCGGCTGTGACCAATGCCATTTGTGCCGTTTACATAAAATGATTGTGCTTTTTTTTCTAATACGTTTATTTCTCCTACAGATTTAATAGTTTGAATCTTAGAATCATTCGTGTTAATGCTAATTCCAGCTGAATCATAACCTCGATATTCTAATCGTTTTAAACAGTGTAGAAGAACTGTTTTTGTATCTCTAAATCCTGAATATCCTATTATTCCACACACGGTCACATCACTCTTGTTTCACTTGGTATGTCCTGTTGTATTTGTTTTAATGAAGAAATGAGACAATGTCTGCCTATAATCACTCCAGGGTAGGTGACTACATGGCTTTTGATACTGGAATCTTCTGCAATCATCACTCCAATATCTTTTATGGTAATGCATTCTTTGTCGGAATGTTTTTTAGATTCTCCAACTAAACTGGAAAAACCATGATAAAACGTAGTTCCTTTTCCAATTACTGAATGAGAAATTGCTGCATTTGATCGTATTTTTACATCATTCATGATAATTGAATTTTTAATTTCAGAAAATGATCTGATTACCGTGTTATTTCCTATAGTTGTTGAGGGAAAGATGCAAGCGTGTGGTCCGATTTCACAATTATTTCCAATAATTACGGGTCCAACAATGTAGCTTCCTGCATGAATGATTGTGTTTTCACCGATAACTACTGGTCCTTTGATGTTGACGTTTTTTTCAATGGTTCCATTAGTTGTTGAAACGGTTTTTCGTAATTGTGAGTCGTTAACAGATAAAAGATCCCATGGATATATTACATCTAACCAATCATTTGCTTGCACGCAAATAATTTCACGTTCTTTGGTTAATAAGTATTGTATCACTGAGGTGAGTTTATATTCTCCTTTGTCAGTCACTGTTTTTATATCGTGAAAAATTGTTTTTGGAAATTTATAGATTCCTGTAGAAATAAAGGAATTTTCTTCAATGATTGTTGGTTTTTCAATGATGTTTTTCAATGTGTTTTTTGAAATAGAGACCATTCCATATTTCGATGGTTTATCAAATTGTTTGATGATGAGTGCATAATCCTTTTTTTGGTCAATAAGTTTTGATATTGAAGAAGCAGAAATAACATTATCACCCGGTAACACCAAAAAGTTATCATCAATATGGTTTTCAGCGGGAAGAAGTGCATGTGCAGTACCGAGTTGTTTTTCTTGGATGGTGAAGGTTATGTTTGCTTTGTAATATGTTTTGAAATGCTGCATGATGGATTCTTTTTTGTACCCAACTACAATGATGATATCTGTAATCCCATTCTCAACAAGGGCATCAACGACATGATGAATGATTGGTTTGTTTGCAACAGGAAGCATGACTTTTGGCATGGTTTCAGTGAATGGTCTGAGTCTTTTGCCTTCTCCTGCAGCAAGAATGACTGCTTTCATAATCTATCATGGTATGCATAAGAAGATTCAGTTATAATTTTTTGGATTATCCGTGCAAAAATGAAATTTAGAAAATAAGAACTGTAAGAATGCTTTTTTCTAATTGATAAAAAGAAGTGAGTATTTGCATCGTTCTGCCATTTTTTGTTTTACTTTTTTAATGGGGAAACCGAGTTTTCCTCGTTTCTTTTGTTCTCTGCCAATAATGATTAGGCCTGCTTTCATTTTTCGAGCTTGCTTGATGCTTTCTTTTTGCAGGCTTCCTTGAACGGTTTTTACTATTATTCCTTTTTCTTGCATGTGTTCGATGAATTCCTGTCTTGAAAATAGGAGTTCATGTAATGGTTTTGGTTCTGATCGGTTTCCTTGTTCATCGACTTCAACGTTGTCTTCAACATCAGTTACATAAATCATTCGTAGTTTCCAATCTAGTTTTTTTGCTAGATCTATGCTTAGTTCCGGGACTTTTTGGTTGGGTGCTAAGTTTGAACACACAGCTAGTATCGATTCATGGTGTCCTCCGGATTCGATCCAGACGGGGACCTCTATGTCGTTGATTAATCGGTAATCAATCAGGCATCCTCTTCCATACCCCATTAATATTAAGTCGTACTGTTCTTTTTCAAGTTGGTCGGTGACTACCTGGCTGAATTCACCTTGCATAATAGCCGTGTCCATATCGATATTTTTTTTATGTAGTCGATGTTGTGCGTCTTCAAAAATAAGATCATCAGCGGTATGTCGTCGTTGATTTAGCACATCATGATGGGTTTCGGTTCTATTGTAATGTGTAAGATGTGTATCTGTTAATCGTTCCATTTCATCTAAGGGTTTATTTTCGATGATGTAAAGCAAATGGACCTTTCCAGAGAACTTTTCTGCTAGAAGGATGCTTCGTTTGATGACTTTTTTTGAGTAAAATTCTGATGATATGGGAACTAATATATTTTGAAACATGGTTTTTCAAACCTAATCTTCTTTTTTTTCTCCACTTTGCTTTATCTGTGAAGTGAGAATGTTTTCTTTTCTTTTTATTGTTTTCATAAT
>CAZYLG010000144.1:0-5100 GCA_964648565.1 uncultured Thermoplasmatales archaeon | reverse complement strand
AAGATCCAATAGAAAAAACCATTGTACAAGTACTCACTCAAAAAAAGGATTTAAACATCTCCCAAATCACTGAAAACGTTCGAAGTAAAAGAGGAACTGCTTCACGAAGAATAATTCGTAATAGGCTTAAAAATTTAGAGAAGAAAAACATGGTGGAATCAAATATGCAAAGATCAAGAGTTGTCTATCGGTTAACTGATGAAGTGATTAAAAAATGGTCACAAGTGCTCGGTTTCATCAAATAAAGTGACCACTCTTAGAATCATATGAAAATAAAACACATGGAGGAAAAAAGAAAATGAACAACCATAAAGAACACAGGCATGATGAAATGCCTGATCCAGAAAAAATAAAGGAAATATTAGACGTAGTTGCAGATAAAGTACCCAGTCTTCTCAGAGAACTCAGTGGTTTACTGTATAGTCCTGAAAGTGCGAAACAATATGCTCAAGCCGCTGCCATCTTTTACAAGGAATTAAAAAATGCGGGAATGTCTGAAGATGAGGCCTATGAACTCACTAGCCAGTACTTATCAACACTGAATCTTGGTAAGATGATGCGTAATTTTACACCAAGACATGAAGATTAATCTGTAAACTAAGTTGATAGTTATGTCATCATCAAATCAAGAAAACCATCATGATCCCGTGCAGTTAATGGCACGGATCATGTCTTATTTACCCGTGATTCTTCTCAAATCAGGAACGGCATGGTTATCCTTTAAACGACAGGCGAAAAAAGGTGGGAAAACCTTTCAAAAAGAACTTATTAACCAAGGATTGGATAAGGAAATAGCAATCAAATTTACCAAAGAATATACAAGTTCTAGCAACCTTATGAAAATAATTCTAAACCAATCCTAATTATTTCTTATCTTTATAAAATTATAAAATTTAACTTAAATATGTTCCTTTTTCAACAAATTTTGTATCTTTTTTCTACATTTTCGTACCAAACTTTAAATAAAACCTTTTCTTTATTAATATATAAAAAATATAAAATTGGGGAGGCATATAGATTAAAGGAGGTTTGTTTCCTGCTTTTTATACACTTATCTGGGGTTTAGTTCGACAACCCGCGGGTGGAAGCATCACCGTAATAGGGCAAACTATTCCACTGATTATTGGTGGTTGTAAACAAGGTGATGTGGTAACCGATGGTGGTAAAGAACCAGATGTTTTAGAGATATGGAGTGAAATGCGTGAACCAACTGTTTTTTATGCATTTGGAGTAGAAGGAAAAGAACATTTAGGTGAATGTGGGGGATATTCATTATCTAATTATATTGATAGATTTTTTTTGTTTTCTGTTTCAAAATCGACTATTAAATTCAAAAAGTACAATGATGTTAACAATATTATAACCTGTCCGGATCATAAAATAATGGCCATATCGTTTTCAAAATCAAAGATTGATCTGAATAATAATCATATCGTTACTATGGATGGTATAAATTCGTTTTTAAAAGTGAATGGAGATGATATAATATGAAAAAAATAATTGAAATAAGTATTTGTGCGCTGTTAATATCGACTAGTGTTCCTGCAATTGCATTTTCGAGTCTACCTGAATTAGATTCAACCTTTTTAGATAATTCAGTTGGTACTAGTAAACAAATATTACAGGAAAATATTCAATCAACCATTACTCCCACGTTTAATCGAACATGGGGCAGTATACTGGAGGATTACGGAAGACACACTGAACGATATAAAGATTATTTTTATTCTGCTGGATATCATTCTTTTGATGGGGCGACATATAGTGGTGATGCATTTCTCATTAAATGGGATACTAGCGGAAGCATAATTTGGAATGTTACATTTACTCCTTTTGATTATAACGTTTTTTATTATGTAACCGGTTATCAGGATTATCTTTATACCTGTGGATATTCAGGTAGTGATATCGTAATTTGTAAGTATGATTTAGATGCAAATCTGATTTGGAGTACACCATGGGATGGTGGAACAGAATATGAGAGCTTCTATTGTGTTGTTGGTTATGAAAATCATATTTACGTGTGTGGACGTGCGCTAAGCCAGGAATCAGGGACATATGATGCATTGCTTTTAAAGTATGATTTAGATGGGAATCTGATTTGGGAGAACATGTATGATGCGAGTGGTGATGATAGTTTTTCTGGATTAACCGTCAATGAGAATGGCATTTATGTCTGCGGCTATGTTAATAACTACGAGTCCGCGATTCTTTTCAATTATGATTTTGATGGAGGATTAATATTTAAAAAATATTTTGATGATCAGACAAGTCAAATTGCAAGTGCAGTCGTTTCTCATGATAATTACATTTATGTAACTGGTGGTATCGGTGAGGGATTCTATGGAGATTTGAAATCAGGTGTATTAACGATTAAATGTGACATGAATGGTAATACGGAATGGATGAAAACATGGGATGGTGGCGCTTATTCAGACTGGGGATATGATTTGGATATCTATGAACATCATATGTATGTGACCGGCAGACAGTTAGAAAGTGAACGTTATTATTCTGATGTGGTTTTATTAAAATATGATTTGGATGGAAATCTACTGTTTGATGGAACATGGGCGAATCCAGATCACGGTTCGCATGAATACGGTCGATCAATTCAGGTGTATAAAGATTACATTTATATCTCTGGGGGAACCGGTGTTAGCTCAGGGGAATCAATGCTTGATTTCCTTTTGTTGAAATGTGATGTAAATGGTGAAAAAGGAAATACAAACCCTGTAAAACCTGAAAAACCTGATGGTCCACAAAGTGGTAAAGCTGGTGAAGCGGTCACTTATACCGTATCCGCTTCTGATCCTGATGGCGAACAAGTAAAATTTCTTTTTGACTGGGGTGATGGAAATAAGACTTGGTCTGAATGGTGCAATTCTGGAGAACAGATAGATGTTTCTTACAGTTGGGCTGATAAAGGAAATTATGAAATTAGAGTAAAGGTTAGAGACAAAAAGGGTGGTGAAAGTGAATGGTCTGATCCATTTGAGGTAAGCATGCCCAAAAGCAGAACAAATCATCTTTTTATTTTCAAATGGTTAGAACAACATCCACAATTATTGTCAATGTTGCATAAAATATGTAGATAATTATCAGATGGGGGAAGATAATATGAGAAAGGAACTCATAGCATTATTTGTTTGCATTCTTTTCTTCACAACGGTTTTGCCAGGTCATGGAAAAATAACATCTAATGATATTGACCTGCCTTCTCCCTCTTCACCGGATATGGTTCTAGAGGAAACAATGTTTCGACGATGTTCCATAAGGGAGTTTTCTATGAACCGGTCACTATTGAAGATTTGTCAACAATTCTCTGGGCGGCATATGGATATCGAAATGATGGAAAACGGACTGTTCCACTTGTTGATGAAACGTACGGTGTCAAAATGTATGTTCTTTTAAAAAATGAATCCTTAAAACTTGATGTATACACTTACGATGCTTTGAATCACTCTCTTCTGTTTCTTAAAAAAATAAGTTCTATGAATTTTGCACAGTATAAAGCACCAGCATACATTGGTCTTATATGGGATAAGAACAAGAGCGATAATGAGAATTATATTGGTGGTGAAATCGGAGAGATAGGACAGAATATTGCGTTTGTAGCAAATGCGTTACATCTTGAATCTGTGGTAAATGCGGATATTCTTCCATGGGCATATCTTGCAAATATTGGACTACCAGATAATGAAATCCCAAAAATATTGATGCCATTAGGCCACCCTCAATTTTCATATAATTTTAAATATCGACCGTGGGATTTTTCACTTCTTCCGAAAATAAAACGTTCTGAAATGTCGTTGACAGACGCTATTTCACAAAGAACTAATTCATCATCATGGGAAGGAAGTCTAACAAAACAGGAACAGTACCAGATAATCTGGTCAACATATGGCTTTTCTTATCTACTTGATAAATCTGAATCCGACTTTTATTATCACATTGATAGACATAGAACAGTTCCTAGTGCACATGGTTATTACCCGCTAAGGATGTATTATTTTACTGAGAAGGGGATCTACCAATATCATCCAAATGTATTACTTTATTTGACATCTACACCATTTATTGATTTTGCTGGACTTCCTATCTTTTCATACATGGAAAAAATAGACAATGTTGATCAGCGAGATGATCTCGCCGAAGCATGTTTGAAACCTGGTCTTTCATCAGCACCTTTAAGCATTATCTCGGTTCTTGATTTAGATAGAACAAAACCTAAAGGTGGTGATGATTTTTCAGGAGAAGAAATGCGTTGGATGTGGTATTATGAAGCTGCCGCATCAGCATATAATGTTCAGTTGGTATCCACAGCATGGAATTTATCCAGTAATATGTTTCCGATTGAGCAGAAAAACGAAATATGTTCCCTTCTTGGTCTAGATTCTGATATTTATGATCCTCTCTTTGTAATACCTGTTGGAGAATACGTATGAAATAGATGAGTTACATGAATGTGTAAAAGAGGTGAAACAAATGGAAAAAACTATTAAAAGTGGGGTTTTTGATGTTGATGAGGACATAATAACGTGGAAGATACATAAGGATTGTATTGGTGATACTCAATCGGATGAAGTAATTACTAGATCCTATATTTTTACAGCTCAAAGTATTTCAAAAGTTGGGTTGATTCCGGTGTTTTTCATTCCATTTAGTTATGAATTAAGTGATGCTATAGTGGCTAGTGAAAGTTAGGATTATATCATTAAAGATTAAGAGAGGAGGAATTAGAAATTATTCGAAAAAAAATTCAGGTTATGATTTGTACGATGCTTCTTATAACTTTACTGTTTGGGAGTATGGCTGCAAGAAACAATCAACAAACTGATTGCGGGGATATCGGATGGTTTACATCATTAGCATTAGATCATCAAGATCGTTCCCATATTAGTTATTATGATTATTCGAATGGTGATTTAAAATACTGTGTTTTAAAAGAAGAATCATGGATGATACAAACCGTGGATGCAGTAGGTGATGTTGGAAAATACTCTTCAATTGCATTAGATGAAACCAATATGCCTCATATCAGTTATTATGATGAAAGTAATGGTGATTTAAAATACGCATTTTTAAACAACGATGAAT
>CAZYLG010000143.1:0-5111 GCA_964648565.1 uncultured Thermoplasmatales archaeon | reverse complement strand
AAGTCCTTGTGGTACCAGGATCTGGTTTTTGTTCAACGTATGGAAAAAATCATTTTAGAGCTGTTATTTTACCACCAATGGATACATTAGAAAAAGCATTCGATAAAACAGAAGTCTTTATGAAAAAGCGATTAAAATAAACATTTACATTTTTTTAGATATAAGGATAAGAAAGACGATTTCTTATCATTTAATCTTTTTTTTTATTTAGAATATTCAAACGCATCAAAAGCAAATTGCCATTGATTGTAAATCTCATTTTGTAACTGTTTGCTCATCTGATATTTACTTTGTTTGAAGTTTTTTTGTTTATCTGCATACTCTTTTGTTTTTTTCCTTGTTTCCTCAGTTAATGATAAATCAAATTTTTCGTAAATATCCTGAACATGAGATAATGGATCGTTAATAAAAGAAGTATATGGAATTTCAATGAGATTCTTTGTTGGAATCTGAGATTTTTGTTGAAAATATGTTTGATACAATAAGGAATACATACGAAATATATGTTCTTTCATTCGCTCAGTCGATGGAGGTCGTTGCAGGCAATATCGGGGAAGAACGATACGCATAAATTTTTCCATACTGTAATACACTTCATATGGATTTCTATGGATATGAACAAATTTAGCATTAGGATACATTTTTTTCAACACAAGTAATCGAGCGGTATGAGCTGGATTTTTTAACAACAGTTGTTTACCGTGATGATAACGAGTTAATTTTTTAACAAAAAAATCATAAGTTTCCATCCAATTTTTTTGAGAATCATCTGATAATTCATTGACAAGAACATGATCCATATACCGGTTCATATTATAGGGAAAACACCATCCATTATAGTAACCATCTGGAATAATATTAGCAATAGCATATTCTTCTTCCTGCGGAAGATCTGGTCCCATTGCTGCATTATCCATTGGCCGTTTGGTTGGAATGCTTGCAGAAAGTAATGGTTTGAGTAAGTCTTCACTTAGTAAAAACACGTGTGGAAGGGTTGCATGAAACGTGGTGCAATACCCAAAGTCTGGATTTAATGAAAGAACGTTATGTAAATACGTAGTTCCACTTCTCCAATGACCAATAATAAAAAGCGGATCCTTTTGTATAGTTGTTGATTGAATATTATTTGATTCCTGAATGTGTTCTTTCAATCGAAATGGAGAAAGAATCGTGCTTAATAACATAGCATACAAGAACCGAGGCAGGTACCGTGGACTAATATGGAAATGATTCTGTGAAACTAATCGTAATAAATTAGTAAGACTAGCCCCGGCTAGAGGCTCATACATTATATCAAAGACATTTTCCCTAATTTCAGGCATAAGAAAACGTATGAACTAACCATATCTTAAAAATACTTCGACAAAAACAGAAGGAAAACAGGGTTTTTTACCATTGATTCCAATGACAAATCTCTGAAAGTGATTTTCGTTTCGTACTTCGAACAACCGCAGAACGAACCTTTGAGGATAAACCTTTTTTTTCTTTGGGATACCCAATTGGAGTAAGTGCAATAATTCGAATACGTGGTGGAATACCAAGGATTTCTTTAAGTTTTTTTTCATTAAAACTTCCAATCCAGCAGGTTCCAAGTCCTTTACTAGCAGCTGATAAAATCAAATGATCCATCGCGATTGCCGCATCAACAAGATAATAATCAATGTCTTCACGAGTTCCACTAAGATGAGGATCTGCACTTACAATAATAACAGCTGGTGCTTGCTTCATCCAATGATTAGTCAATGACGTTTTTGCGATATCCTGAATACTAAGTGTATCTGTAACGATAATAAAATGCCAACATTGTTTATTCATCCATGATGGCGCATGACGAGCGATTTCTACAAGATCTTCAAGTTGTTCATCTGAAACTGGTTCAGCACGAAAAGAACGAATGCTTTGCCTACCTAATAAAACAGAGTCAAAATCTTGGGGTTCTTCATCATATTTCATACAAAAAAGTATCTAAGACCCTAATAATAAAACCATTCCATTTAACTAAAAAAAGAAACAAAAAATAAGGAAAAGGAATAAAAGAAGTAATTAACAACTATGATCATCAGGTAATTGTGGTTTCTTTTGACTAATCCGATGGTCAATGTCCTCATGGAGTTCCTGAAGTGCGTCTCTGAGGTCCTCTTCAGAGACTGTTTGTTGTTGGGAAATATCAAGAACCGGACTTTGCTGGTCGTACAATTTAGTTTCCGACATTAATGATGGTTCCTCAGTAACATCTAATGATTTTTGAAGTTGAGTGATTCGGCGTAAGCGATGACGAAGAGACTCAGACACAGAACTTGGCTTAGATGGAGTCTGCCCAATCGAATTTTGCAATCGTTGTAACCGATCAGATTGAGTGATAATGGTTGTTTGTGTTCGTGTTAATTGACGGCTTAGTTCACTGACGATATGATTCCTTGAATTTAATTCCTGATGAAGACTTCTAATTTCATGTTCCAAAAAATGAATCTTTTCAGCAGATTCTGCATTCCGTTCATCCACTGAAGAAATATGTTGATGACTTCGAGAAAGTTGAGTGTTTAATTTTTCAATAACATCAACATCCTGAATATAGTTTGTTTGAGTCTCAGTTAACTGTCTGCTTAATTCACTCACGATATGATTTCTAGAGATCAGTTCATCAGATAACACTTCTATTTCATCTTGTAAACGGCTAATTTGTTCTTCAAGTGAATCTGAATCTGTTTCTGAAACTGTCATCTTTTCACAATTTTGAAAATGACCTTCTCTAGCTAACCAACCAACTGCTTGATGGAATTCATCTTTATCTAAAGTTGTTAATGTGGCTAGGCCTTCAACAGATTCTGTTAAATCCTCAAGAACCGAAACAATTTCTCCTGCTGCTTCACCTATAATTGCTGTCAGGTTTGTTTCATCCAGAGAGTAAAATTCACCTTGTTTGCAAATTTTATTTTCTTTAGATAACCAACCAACTGCTTGATAGAAATCATCTTCGCTCAAATCAGTTTTTTTCATAATCTGATGTTGAGTTAACGATTGGTTTTCATGAAGTATATTCCAGACCTTTCCAGCATTCATCCCTATAAGATGTGTATTTATTTGGTACATCCTCACACAACATTTAGAACACAATAGTTGCACTTATACTTTTCCATTTAATCAGTATAAAATTTTAATATAGTATATGAAGTCAGTTCATAGTTTCCGTTTACCTGCAGAATATTTTAACTTACGATGCGGGAAGTCCCCTTCTGAAAGGGAGGGGATGAAAGCATCATAAATTTTATAAAATATTCCACCCATATCATTTATGACAAGATATGTGAGCCCTTGTGGAAAAAAAGCCAAAAGTAGCATATTTGTCCGAGTGAGGCAAGGCTCGTAAAACTATCTTCCGGATGCGTTGTGGACACGCCATCAACGATTTGTTTCGTTGGTAATCTTCGACAGACAGGTATGGAATATGCTGAAAGGCCAACGTCCATATACTCGAAGGAAACCCCATGCGTTAGCGTGGAGTAGTTCACTAGTAATTCCTAATGCCGGTTGACCATGAACAAGTACCAAAAATCATCATTATTTCTTATTTCACTTGCCTGGTTACTTATTTTCGTTGG
Organism: uncultured Thermoplasmatales archaeon; assembly: GCA_964648565.1. Lineage (GTDB taxonomy): Archaea > Thermoplasmatota > E2 > DHVEG-1 > DHVEG-1 > EX4572-165. Next base: position 1,512 of record CAZYLG010000143.1, on the reverse strand, counting down.
TCGTATCACTCCATCCACTTTACTTGTAAATATCACTAGTGATCTTGGCATAACTGATGTTCAAGCCGGATGGGCATTCACCGGAATGTGGACCATGTATGGGATTATGCAATTTCCCGGAGGGGTACTATCTGATGTGTATGGTCGAAAGATCATTATTACGTTATCTGCATTGTTCTTTAGCATTGCAACGTTTTTCACTGGTTTTAACATCAATGCAATTTCTTTAGTAATCACCTTTTCACTGATTGGTATGGCCGCAGGCATCCTTCCTGCTCCAAGTTTTACAATGATTGCAGAACTTTTTGGACCAAGAAAGGGAAAAGCACTCGGCATTCATTCCTCAATTGGCAGTCTTTCAGGTTTTGCTCCATTGATTCTTCCGTTTCTCGCCTTCTTTTTAGGCTGGAGAAACGTGTTTTTCTTATGGGGATTACTCGGCATAATCCTTGCGTTCTTTCTTTATAAATATATTACTGAAACATTAGTTGATCCGATCCATCAAAATTGGCGAGATCGATTCATCATTGGATTAAAAGGATTAAAACAAAAAGAAATATTATTTATGTTCATTGTTAATCTTATTATTTCCTTTGCATGGATGGGAATGCTAAACTGGTATCCAACTTATCTTCAACAACAAAAAGGATTTGGTCCAGAAATCGCTGGATTACTTTTTGCAATTATGATGTCGGGAGGATTATTATTTAAACCAGTAATCGGGCATTTATCCGATCGGATTAATCGATTATTCATCATGATGCTTTTAACGTTTCTTGCTGGTGTTTCCCTTTATTTTCTCACAATAGAAACATCGATAATAGGATTAATCATCGTTTCTTTTTTACTCTCTCAAACTGGTGCATTTTATCCAATTCGTACTTCCTATGTCATGGATTTTTGGGATAAGGAAACTGCAGGAGCGAAACTAGGTGTTTTTCGATCTTTGATTGTTTTGTTAGGAAGTCCTGTAACTGGTGGAGCAATAGCTCAAGGAAAGGAATTGTATGGATTCAATAATATCATTCTTGTTGTTTCTGCAGGATTATTTATCACCGCTGGAGTGTTACTTATTTATTTAATACGAAGCAATCATCACCCGGTATATCGTAAACCCTCTTCTTGAAAATATCAACTAATTTATTCTGAAAGAAAAACTAAATTAAGAGATTTTGCAAAATCGTTTACTTGTTCAATCTCAGAGTTTTTACAAGGTCAGTTCAATAATGAAGAATGTATTGCTTCATAAGCTGGGTGATATTGATCCATAATTATAACAGGTGTTGTCGGTTAATGGTCTGAAATCCATGAAAGTAATGGTAGAGAACAATACGTAGCATAATTTGATAAAATCAAATGTCTAATTAGTATCAGTTTGTTTTTTTGAGTTGAAATAGATTTTCAGATGTTAAACATCCTATTTGCCTCACCCTTTTTTCCAACAAATGTGGATCTATCTTTAAGATATAGAACAACTTCTAAAAAATGATAATCTTTGACAAAGTATAATAC
>CAZYLG010000142.1:0-5126 GCA_964648565.1 uncultured Thermoplasmatales archaeon | reverse complement strand
AAAGAAAAAACGTAAGGTTTTCCCAGATCCCTTATTGTTATACTTTAGCAACCATGCTATTTAAAATTAATGTGGTGGTTTGTCATTTTGGAAAAAAAATAAAACGATCAATATTTAAATAAACATTTCCTAGATTTTCACGATCAAAAAGCAATACGCGTATAAGAATCACATTTTGTTGAAAAATAATTTTTTTTAATCTGGCTTTAGTTTTGAGAAAAAGGATGTGGAGAGATGGAAGGAATCTGGTTGGATAGTGAAGATGGAAGGAAAGAAAAAACGTAAGGTTTTCCCAGATCCCTTATTGTTATACTTTAGCAACCATACTATTTAAATGTAATGTGACAGATTGTCATTTGTATTAATTTTTAAAAATAAAAAATTGTATGAAGTAAACTAGAAAGAAAAGAGGAAAAATCCTCCAAATTATCAGTTACCAACGTTTACTCTGGAACTGCTGCACTCGTATCATCCACATAAAAAGCAAGAAATCGTTGGGTGACCTCATCAGATTCATACCCGGTCTTAAGATGGGGCTTCCAATGAAATAATGAGGAAACAACCTGAATGTTATCTTGGGTGATATCCGCAAAGGTAATGCCATTATGATCAATTGATCCATCCCATTCAGTTGTTATGGTTTTTGATTGTTGTGGACCAAGAAACACAATATTGTTAACTGCAAAATCCAAGAACGCATAATGATACGGAGCACCAGAATAATCATTCCAACGAGAAACAATCTCAGTTACATAACTTTTCAAAAACCCGATATAAAACGAGTTCTGATTATTTGTTACCGTGATAGTAATCGTCATTTTTGCATTTCCATCCCACGTAACCTGAGTTTCTAAATCAACGTTAGATACTTCACGCATGCCACTTTCTTCAATCATTCCACCGTAAACAGATGCGGTTGAACTGCCAGCACTTCCTACAAGATTACTATATCCTCCATCAATGTAAACCGTGGGAATTGCCATAGTGAAATAACCTTGCCAACTACGAGTCTGAGCATTCGGATTCACATCAGAAACTAGTGTTACATAATGAAAATCATATTCACTAGAATTATATACATCAAACAATCCTTCAGAAGCTTGTGGACAATTCGGACACCAGGTCGTTGTTGCATATTCAGCTAGAACCGTGTGAGTAAAATCATTAGTTAATGGTTGAATTGTTTGTGTTTGAATGAGTTGGTGATTTGTTTGTGTTGGTTGAGCCATGAGTAACGGTGTAACAAAAAGTAGTACGCTACATAATACGATCAATAGTTTTTTCATATTCTTTTGTCCCCCATATAGGATATAAATTCATATAATACATGATCTTTATCTTTAATATAATTATAGATACATAGCATATATAATATTAACGACTGTTAATATATAAAGGAGTTTAATTTACTTAGCCTAACGATCCCGGATGTTCAAAATGATTAGAAATCTCATCTCTAGATAATACTCTACCATATAATCCTACTTCATCAATAATTCCATAGAATCCTTTTCCAAAGAGTAATGGTGAATTTGTTTTTTTAATCGTTATTGGAGCATCATCAAAAGTTTCAGCACATATAGAAACATTATTGGCATAAACAATTAAATCATTTTGATCACATGTAACAACCACGTGATACCATTCAGCAAATTGATTGAGTGGTGCAGTAACTAGTTCCCCATTAATAGTTATAAAAACTGTGGTTGTATTTACGTTAAAACCATATGATCCCTTTTTACCCATCACCCTCATGTACATATCATCTGGATCGGGTTCAATGAAAATGGTTTTTATACTTCCAATATGTTGACCTCCACCACCAGTAACTGAACTCGTATATGCTATACCAAATACAACATCAGATATTTGAAATACTTCAGGGTTTAGACAAGTTCGGTCATCAAACTCTACCTCACTTTTACTTACATAAGGATGATCAGTTGAATTTATCGAAATAACTTGAAAATAACCAGAAGGATTTCCCCCGGCATCATCTGAATAAGCTAAGAGAGCTGAGGAATTAGAAATTTTTATTACATGGCTCATAAAAAAACTAGAATCCCGAATCTTAATTTCTTGAAAAATGGGATTTATGCTTCCATCATTATTAACATACATGCTTCGTACATAACCGTCATCATCAGAGTTGTCATAAAAAAGCAAACTTAAATTATTTTTTAATGCTAATAAGAAAGGGGCTCTACATCCAGACGAATTTAAATCGATAGGATCAAAGAAATCAGATATAATTCCATTTGATGAGATTCTCAAAGTGGAAAGAAATGAATAATGCCTTTTGCCCAGGGAATGGGAATAAACCAATCCATATATATTATCAAATAAATGATTAAGACTTGGATTAACCGTGGCATTATTTGTATCAAAAAATAGATTATTAGTTGTATCAATTAATTCACCAGTTTGACTATTACTCATGTTTAGGATTCTAATTACACCTTCATTCTCATTAGGATTGTCACGTGTGTAAACAAGTGCAAATATCTCATCATTAATTTTTGTTAAAGTAGAATCTTCACATTTTGTATCAAAAGACAAACTATATCCCGTAGGTTTTATTGTAGCATTTTGATAGATATGTACTGTTTTAACAAAGGCTTTTGTTTTCGTTTTATTAACATACGATATTACATACAAATCATCTTTCATATGGATAATGTGCGGGCTAAGTGTTTCAGAAGCAGTTGATTCATCAAAAATCCATTGATTATCTGTTTCTTCGATGCTCCCAACATTAGTAATATTAATTGTTATTAATACGCCCTCTTTGGATTGTTTTTCACTAGCTATCGCAAAAACATCACCACCAACATGAAGTATATCTGGTGTATACGCAAATTTTTGAGTGAGTAATTCATGAGAGATAATTTCATCATGTTCTTCTGGTTTCACCCAAGCTTCCATTGTAAGGCTTTCTTGGATATTGAGACTGAAACTCGATGGAATATGTACTGTGCTTTGTAATCCATCAAATGATAATGCGGAATTATTTTGTGCATCCATCGTCCAGTTTCCAGCAGTAATTGTTCCATGGTTCAAGTTAGGTGATGAATCATATGCTGTGTTACTTGTGTTTTCATCAAAATGCCATATGCCACCAAAACCAAAAGAAGATAGTTTAAATCCTTCTTGTAAAGTGCTTAGAAGCACGAGTGAATTACTATGTAAATCTGCTATTCCCATATCAACCTGAACTCCACTCACATTACCAATAGGATAACTAATCTGTTCACCAAAATTCCATAAATCCTCATCTTCATTATTTTCTATAATGTAATTTTTCAAAATTTGTTCTGGCTTTCTTTCACCAGCAACTTCTATAAAAAAACGAGAATTTACATCAACAGGATCTCCACCCATATGTGAAACAACAATGGTAGCATTGTCCGTTTGTCCCTCCATTCTTGCCATCACATTAAAGGCCGGAGGTTGAGTTGGTGTAGGTGCAGAAAGTATTGAAAAATAAACCACTGAAAAAAGAACAACAGCAGAACCCAATAATAACATGGTCCCAATTATTTCCGAAACAGCTTTTTGATTCTGGAATAAATCATTCTTATTATGCATCCATCTCTACCTCTACACGTAATCGACATTACAATTTAAAGCCTTGCATAATCATAACAAAAAGATATATTTAACAGTATTTATCAATAAAAATTATACGGACCCGCAGGGATTCGAACCCTGGTAACTGGCTCCGAAGGCCAATAGGATATCCAAGCTACCTCACGGGCCCAATAAAGGTATATGAATTCACAACTGACATCTTAAACACCATTATAAACTTGTCTAAGAATCTCTATCAGACCATCAACCAAAATCTTTTAACACTAATGAGGAAAGATATAAATATATATTATCCTATTTGAATTTTGTTGGATGGATGCATAAAAATCACAAAGTACGCAGAGTAATAATCGAATTTTCAAGCTAAAAGATAATCCATTTCAATCAGATATGCAATGAAACTATCCTTTAAATGGGTGGAAAAAGATGGGAAAACGGAAGGGAATGGTTAACAATTTAATAAATCCATTAAAAAACTTTGGAAAGGTCGGCAAAAATAAAGAAGATATTAAAGATTTTAATGGAAAAACAGCAGTAAAGCAAAAGAATAATAGCAGTAATGAAAACAATTCCGGAAATTCAATTTCCTCAAATATCTCTTTGAATGAAAGAGAAATTAGAGATATAAAGAAGAAAATTATTGAGAGAGATGGTTTTTCAGAAAATCTTCAATGGGAGGAAATAGATTTTTATCAAATCAAAAAACCATTCACCTTTGTATCAATTATTCAACATCAAGAATCACTAGATAAACGATATATTCTCGTCGAACCTTTATTAAACAAAAAGGAAAAGAAAACGTATGAATTTATTTTTAACACGTTACATACAATCAGTATAGATACTGAAGAAATAGAAAAAAAAGGAACTACTGCCGTTTTAAAGGAATCAGTCGATGAAATAATTCAGGATTACTCAATAATCCTTTCAAATTTTGAAAAAGAAAAAATAATTCATTATTTAAGTAAAAACTTGCTCGGCCTAGCAAAATTAGAACCGTTAATGAATGATCCAGAAATTGAGGATATTAGTTGTGATGGGTCTGAAGTTCCTTTATTTCTCTATCATAGAGATCATGGGTCTATCCAAAGTAACATTCGTTTTGATGATGAAGAAGAACTGGGAAGTTTTGTTATTAAACTTGCTCAAAAATGTGGAAAGCACATCTCTATTGCTAACCCCATGATTGATGCTACAATGCCAGATGGCTCCCGTATTCAGATGACATTGAGCACTGAGATTAGTACAAAAGGAAGTACTTTTACTATTAGAAAGTTTAGAGAAGAACCCTTTTCTCCCCCGGATCTAATTCGATTTAACACTATGTCTTCAGAAATGATTGCATATCTATGGATGGCCGTTGAACATGGATTCAACGCACTCATAAGTGGCGGAACCGCATCAGGAAAAACAAGTACATTGAACGCATTAGCACTATTTGTCCCAAGAGAATCAAAAATAGTCAGCATTGAAGAAACTCGAGAAATCAATCTCCCCCATCCAAACTGGATCCCTGGCGTATCAAGATCAGGATT
>CAZYLG010000141.1:0-5230 GCA_964648565.1 uncultured Thermoplasmatales archaeon | reverse complement strand
ACAAGCATTCACACTATGAGCGATCTTTTAATTGAAAAGGTTCGCAATGCACCAAAAAACAAAAAACGTGTTTCAAATATAAAAACCAATATCACACCGTCAACTTCAATGGTGGAAAACCTGTTAGTTATCGGATCTTCAACAGGTGGACCACAAACACTTACTAAACTCGTTCCGTATCTTCCACGGGATATCGATGCAGGAATACTTATCGTTCAACATATGCCACCTGTTTTTACCAAATCACTTGCTGAACGATTGAATGGGTTATCGAAAGTAGAAGTCCGTGAGGCAAAAAATGGTGATGAAATCAAAAATGGAGTTGCTCTTATCGCACCTGGCGACTATCATATGACTGTTGAGCAAAAAAATGTTTTAGGAAAACAAAAAAGATTTGTTTCACTTAATAAAAAACCAAAAATCCATGGGGTAAGACCAGCAGTTGATGTTATGTTTTCCACTGCAGCAGACATCTTTCAAAAACAAGTTGTTGCTGTACTATTAACTGGTATGGGCCGTGATGGAGCTCAAGCAATGGGAGCAATTAAAGCAAAAGGAGGACGAACTATCGCTCAAGATGAACAAACCTCAATTATCTTTGGTATGCCAAAAGCAGCGATAGAACTTGGCGTTGTCGATAAAGTACTGCCATTACAAAACATTGCGTCTCAAAGTACCTTATGGTTAAAAAGAAAACGATTAGGAGGAATTGCTCGATGAGTGATGAAGACAGCGAATACAAAGAAATGTTCATTGAAGAAGCTAGAGAACATCTTACCACATTGAATCAATCACTTCTTGATTTTGAACAAAATCCAGAGGATGAAGATGCATTAAACAAAATCTTTCGAGCTGCACATACCATCAAAGGAATGGCTGCAACCCTCAATTATGATCCCATTCAACATCTTTCTCATAAAACAGAAGATACATTAGATCTGATACGTCAACATCAAATTAATGTTGACAGTAGCGTTGTTGATCTTATTTTTAATTGTTTTGATGGTATCGAAGCAATGGTGGAAGACATTGCGGTTAATGATGCCACAGATTTTGAAGTTACGCCATTAATAGATCAATTGGAACAATACTTAGAATCAACGTCTGATAAAAAAGATCAACCAAAAAACAAACCATCATCTTCAACATCTATTTCACTGGATTTCCCTAAAAAAACAAATGAGACCATACTTCAAAAACTAGAACAAGATCAACCCGTGTACGCGTTACATATTTCAGTGGAAGAACAATGTAAGATGAAATCCATTCGTGCATATCTTTTACTTAAAAAACTAACTGATAATGGTGAAATCGTTTATTCGAAACCATCAAGAAAAAAAATCGAAGATGGAAATTTCGAGCAATCATTTGATTTATTTTATACTACAAAAGCGGATGCTGAAGCAGTTCATGAAATCGTTGACTCGGTTTCAGAACTTGAAGAAAAACAAGTCATACCATTAACTATTGAAGATGATAAGATCACTCTTCCTAAAGAGTTTGCACAAGATCAACCTGCGAAAACACCAGAAAAACAAGATAAAAAACAACCAACGACAAAATCAACTTCAAAAAAACCATCAAAACCCAAAAAAGGATTGCAGGGTCAATCACAAAGCATACGCGTTGGCATGGACCAACTTGATGAATTCATGAATCTAATTGGAGAACTTGTGATTAGTAAAGGACGGCTTACACAAATCGCTGCTGATCACAGTCTTGATGATCTCACGGAGACCATTTCTAATTTTGATCGGTTAACCAATCAACTGCAAGATAAAATCATGAACATTCGAATGATTCCAATGAAACATATCTTCAATCGCTTCCCTCGGATGGTTCGTGATCTTTCAAAACAAAGCAGTAAACAAATTGATTTTCAAATGGAAGGTGAGGGAATCGAATTGGATAGAACGGTTCTTGATGAAATCGGAGATCCTCTTGTTCACTTATTACGAAATGCTATCGATCATGGTGTTGAAACTCCTGAAGAACGAGAAAAAAATGGTAAATCCTCCTCTGGAACGGTGCAGTTAATTGCTGAACGGAAACGAAATCATGTGCTGATAAAAGTGACAGATGATGGGAAAGGAATCGATCCACAAAAAATGAAGGAAGCTGCCGTAAAAAAAGGCTTGAGAACAGATCAAGAAGTCCAATCACTTACAGATCAACAAGCATTACAACTCATCTTTTTACCAGGTCTAAGTAGTGCTAAAAAAATAACTAATATTTCTGGTCGGGGCGTTGGAATGGATGTGGTAAAATCAACCATTGAAAAGCTTAATGGAGTTGTTGATGTACAATCCTCAATGAATAAAGGAAGTACGTTTTCACTCAAATTACCATTGACCATGGCCATTTTCAAAGCATTATTCATCGGTATCGATGAGGAAACCTATGCGGTTCCTATCAGTAATATCATTGAAACTGTGAGACTCTATCCTGAAGATATCACGTTTGTTGATGGAAACCGAACAACGGTGATTCGAAATGAAGTTCTTCCAGTATTAGGATTAAAAGAATTAGTGAAAAAAACAGATACCATGGATTCTACAAAAAGCATGTATGGTGTTATCATACAACGTGAAGATAAAAAATTTGGATTACTAGTCGACCGACTGATCGGTGAACAAGAAATCACCATTAAAAACGTTGGCGGTAGCATGAAACGAACAAAAGGAATTGCAGGAGTAACCATCACTGGTGATGGAAGAGTCATTTTAGTCCTTGATGTCAACACTCTTGTAAAATAAAAAAATAAAGAAGGAAAAAGGTATGGAAAAAATAGCATTAAATACTGAGCAAAAAGATGGATTGCAAGAACTAGCAAACATTGGAGCTGGACATGCATCTACTGCATTGTCTCAAATGATTAATCGGGAAGTAAAAATGGGTATTCCCCATGTTGAAGTCATTCCACTGGCTGAAGCAGGATCCTATATTCAACATGAACAAATCGTGGTAGGTATCTTTTTAAAAATTTCTGATGAGATTCCCTCTTATGTGATGATGATTATTCCCCGGGATAGTGCGTTTGCTCTTGCAGATTTACTGTTAGGTCAACAATCCAAAGACGGAGAACGCATCCTTTCAGAAATGGATACCTCAGCACTCTCTGAAGTTGCAAATGTGATGATTTGTTCATTTTTTGACAGTATCTCAGCATTACTCGGTATGAGTGTTGTTCCCGGACCGCCACATTTAGCTTATGATATCCCAGAAGCAGTGCTTGATTATGTCTTGATTCAAATCGGAGAAGTTTCTAATGATGTCTTTTTGTTCAATGTTGACTTACAAGAAGAAAAGGAAAATAATTTTGAAATACACATGTTTCTTCTCCCAGAACCCGATTCAGTAAATATCTTACTTAAACGAATGGGTTTAAAACAATAAAAAAATTCACAGAAGCATATTTGAAGGAAAAAAGTATGATGGAAACAATTACATTAAATGAAATGCAACGGGATGCACTCCAAGAAGTCGCAAATATTGGTGCATCACATGCAGCAACCTCACTTTCAAAAATGGTAAATAAACCAATACAGGTAGGAATCCCTCGTATCGATGTGGTACCAATTGAAAAAAGTATTGAGGCTGTACCACAAACCGATCCTGTTATTGGTGTGTTCTTGCAAATGTCTCAAGAAACACCATTGTATGTTATGGTCTTATTATCAAAACAAAGTGCGTTTTATCTTGCAAACTTATTACTCAATCAACCAGAAGAAACCAGGGATGATTTTTCAGAAATGGAAGAATCAGCATTGATGGAAGTAAGTAATGTGATGATGAGCTCGTTTTTTGATAGCATCACGCAATTGATCAATGTTCCAATGATACCAGGCCCACCCGTCATTGCTTTTGATATGCCTGCAGCAATTTTAGATTATGCACTTATAAAAGTAGGAAGTGTAGCCAATCAAGTCCTTCTCTTTGAAACTGCAGTATCTGAAGAAGGAATCAATACCTTTGATGTTAACATGTTTCTCATCCCTGAACCACAAACCATTGATCTTATCTTAGAAAAACTAGGGATGGCCTCAGCATAATAAAACCTGAAAAAAATCAAAAAAGGATGGTATAAGAAAATGAAACAACTTCACTTGTTAAATGAAACTCAATTAGATGCACTGCAAGAAACTGGAAATATTGGTTGTTCACATGCAGCAACTGCGGTATCACTAATGGTCAATGAAGAAGTTGAAATCACTGTTCCAAACATTTTTGTTCAGGAGATTCCACAACTTAAAGAAAGTCTGAGAAAAATTTCTGGAGAAGAAAATAAACTGGTTGGTGTGTATTTAGAACTCACTAATGAATTCCTAGGGAGCATCTTGTTTCTCTTTCCGTATAATAGTGCGCTTGTTCTTTCAGATTTGCTTACGTTTCAACCAGTTGGTACTTCAACTGAACTTAATGAAATGAGTCAATCAGCAATCACTGAAGTTGGAAATGTTGTGGTTTCAGCTTACACTAATGCGTTAAGTTCATTTCTTGATACTTCAATCATGCTTTCACCACCTCATTACTCTGAACAAGTACCTGATATGTTTCTTGATGAGATCACTCAAGCTATTGGAAAGGATACATCACATGCCTTGGTGTTTGATACTAAATTTAAAGGGAAAAAAAATCAATTTACTTCTTATTTCATATTACTTCCATCACCACAATCACTTGATATACTTTATGATCGATTGATTGCTTCATTTGGAAAAACAAATGATGTGGAAGTAGATGCTTATGTAAATTCACTAGCAGAATAAAAAAAATATTAATTTAATGCGGATGGGAAAAAAATATGCCGGAAAACGTAGTCATTGGGATTGGAGATTATGCGGTAACAAATGATGGCAGCGCGCTGTCCACCGTGGGACTAGGTAGCTGCATTGGTATCGTGATTTACGATTCAACAAAGAAAGTAGCAGGACTTTCACATATCATGCTTCCTGCAATGGGATCAAAACAGGATCGAATTGGTAAATATGCTGATACGGCAATTCCAGCGTTACTTGGTGAAATGAGGAAAAAAGGAAGTCGTCCACAAAATTGCAAAGCTAAGATTGCGGGTGGAGCAAGTTTATTTACGTTCAAAGATGATTCCTTGCAAATAGGGAAAAGAAACGCTGAAGCTGTTGAAAAAATCTTAAAAGATCATCAGATTCGGATTGTTGGAAAAGATGTCGGAGGGGATCGGGGTCGAACGATAACGTTTTATCCAGATACG
>CAZYLG010000140.1:0-5414 GCA_964648565.1 uncultured Thermoplasmatales archaeon | reverse complement strand
AACTGGGATGATTTATTTAAAGATGTGCGGAAAGTGGGAAGCATAAAACCAAAACCTGAATTGATGCTGCAAAGAAAAGATATCATATAAGATTAATACAAATAAGATAAGACTGGCAATCGCTGTAAAAGCAAATCCAATTTTCCATTTTAAATCCATCTTTTAGATCGCCTCAAACCGACGATTGAAAACAATAATGAAACTAAAAGAAAACAAATCGTCAGAAAGATAAGATGAAATTGATCTTGGATATAATATATCATAAATTCCATGTAATCTGCATCCAATGGATCAGTATCCATGATGAACTCATCTAAATTCGTATATCCATCCGAATCATAATCATTAGATGCATCAGTAGGATCATTTGGATCAAATCCGTAATAACGTTCCCATTCATCATCCATTCCATCAGCATCTTTATCCGTCAATGAATCAGTAACCCAAAACGATCGAGAAACACTACTCATTGTTTGATTACTAACATCTGCAGAAATGTAAAAAAAGTATTGGCCAAGATGCGGAAAACACGAAGTATGAACAAAACGATTCGTTTCGATTTCAATTATGCTAATCGAAGATAAATGTTCATCTGGATAACAAATATGAAGGGTAACGTTTTCAGGATCAATCAATGGTGAAAACACACAATTAAACGACATGTTCTCATAAAAAAGATTCACAGTTGAGGAAACTGCAACATAATCGAAAATCGAAAATGTTTCATCGGTTTCTTTTAAATCAGGAAAATTTTCATTTAAAAAATGAGATGGATCCGCCGGGCGACTGAGAACAAGTGATGAAGGAGATAGTGGAATAACATGAAAGACAATTATACATAAAAAACACACTATAATACATATACGTAACCACTGAGCATATTTACTCAGTGGACTTGAATTCACTGCTTTCCTACTGGTTCTAGCCAATCCCAGACCCAAAATATCTTGATATCATTTGTCATATTTCAAATTTTTGTTTTAAAATAAAATCTTGTGCCAATATAAACAATGACCAAAACCCAAGAATGATATCAAAAAAATTTAAAAGGAAATGCCTAATCAATCCTCCCCATATGACACAAAAACCAATTATTAACAAGGATACCTATGTGCACCCTTCATCTTCAATCATCGGAAATGTCACCATTGGTAAAAAATGCAGTATTTTTCCTCAAGCAGTCATCCGAGGCGATGAAAATAAAATCAGTATTGGAAATGGATCAAACATTCAAGATTGCTGTGTTATTCATGTGGATGAAAAAAACGGTGTGACAATTGCAGATAATGTAAGCCTTGGTCATGCAGCTATGATCCATGGAGCAACCATTGAAGAAGACTGTATTATCGGCATTCATGCAACTATTCTAAGTGGCGCGGTGATTAAGAAAGGATCAATCATAGGTGCAAATGCATTAGTCACTCAAGATACTGTTATTCCAGAGAACAGTTTAGTTATTGGCGTACCGGGAAAAATAGTGAAACAAGATGAAAGATATCAAAAACAAGGACGAAAAAACGCTGAAATCTATCAGCATTTAGCACAAGAATACCTTGATGGAAAGTATAAAGAATTCAACAAATAAAAAAAGAAGGAGTATTAATTAATGACCAAAATCCTTCATTTTTGCTTTTTCAATGTTTTCCGCACGTAAGGTAATAATCCACCGGCTTTCTGAATAGCAATAATTTCAGGTGGCAACTGTGGAAAATGAAATGATTCATCTCCAACCTGAATAACTCCCTCATTTGCATCAACGATAACCTCATCTCCTTCAGCATATGCATTAACCGCATCAGATGATTCAATCAAAAGCAAACCTTGATTAATCGCTGATCGATAAAAAATACGAGCGAAACTCTTAGCAATCACTGCCTTAATTCCAACAGCTTTTAAGCCAACAACAGGTTGTTCACGGCTACTTCCACATCCAAAGTTTTTTCCAGCAAAAATGATATCTCCGCTTTTTACGTTTTCTGCAAAAGATGCATCTAAATCCTCTAACAAATGCGGTTTAATATCTTCAGGAGTACTACATGTATACGTGTATTTTCCAGGAAACAACATATCCGTGTTAATATCATCACCATACTTCCAAACCGTCATTAGTTCATCACCTCCCGAGGATCAGTGATATGACCAGTTAATGCACTCGCAGCAACAGTAGCTGGACTGCCAAGATAGATCTCTGCATCTTTTGATCCCATTCTCCCCTTGAAATTACGATTCGCTGTACTTAAACAGCGTTCACCTGGTGAAAGCACTCCTTGATGAGCTCCAAGACAAGGGCCACATCCGGGTGGAAGAATCATCGCACCTGCATCCACAAGTGTTTGAATGATACCTTGGTTAAGTGCTTCTTTTAAAATTGTTCGCGACGCAGGAAGAATCAATAAACGAACATTCTCATCGACTTTTTTACCGTTAACAATATCTGCAGCAACCTTCAAATCAGATAATCTACCATTCGTACACGTTCCAATCAAACATTGCTGAATATCAATATCCTGAACAGATTCTGCAGTAGTGGTATTGTCAACAGTATGTGGTTTAGCAATCATAGGAACGATTGTTGAAAGATCATAATTGAGCTTTTGACCATATCTTGCATCTTCATCTGCATATACAGGTGAATAATCTTGCTCTTTCACACCAATTGAAGATAAATACCGTTTAGTTACCTCATCAACAAAGAACACAGAATTTTTGGCACCCATCTCCACACCCATATTTGCAATGGTGAATCGGTCATCAACAGATAATTGGTCAACATCTCCATGATATTCAACTGAGCAATACGTAGCTCCTGAAGCAGAGATATCCCCAACGATATGTAAAATAAGATCTTTAGAAGACACTCCCTTAGGTAATGAATTTTCTAACGTAATTTTGATACTTTGTGGAACCTTTAGCCAGGTTTGACCGGTAAGCATTAATGCTGCGGCTTCAGTTCGATCAATTCCGGAAGAAAATGCACCCATTGCACCATAAGAACAGGTATGGGAATCACTTCCTAGCAATATTTTCCCAGGGAGTGCTAAGCCTTTTTCGACTACAACCTGATGACAAATTCCTTCTCCGGCATCATAAAAATGTTTGATGTCATGTTTGTTTACAAATTCCCGTATGTTCTTATGATTCAATGCGGTTTTTTCCGATGCTGCAGGAACAACATGATCAATAACAATAACTGGTAAATCTGAACTTGCTATACCATATTGTTGTAATTCATCTGGAATCTTTTGAATAATCGCTGCGGTATTATCATGTGTTAATAAATGATCAGGATGTACCGTGACGATTTGACCAGGAACGGTTTCTTTTTCATCTGCATACGATGCCAATACTTTTTCAGCAAAAGTCATACTCATAAACTCTTTTCACCTCACAATATAAAATGCCTCAATCTTTTGATAAACCATAATAGTATTTATAGTAAATGCCACAATGCTTCAAAAAGTTTATCAAAACAATGAAAATGTCAAGAAATGCATATAAAAGAGAATATACATAAGATTTAATGAAGGTGGATGGTAAGCAAGATGGATCTAAGTTCAATTCAATCCAATAAAACAGCAGTAGCTGGTGTTATTGAAGCATTACTTCTTGTTGCCTTAGTATCAATCATCATATCAACAATTCAACTCGTGTACATCCCCGAGATTATGGAACAAAAAGAAGCTGAACACATGGATGAAGTTGAGAATCAATTCTCTCACTTAAAATCAGTTATTGATCTTCAATGTCAAGCAAAAGAGACAGGGCCAATTTCAACAGCAATAACTCTTGGGAGCCGAGAACTTCCCTATTTTGTTACCGCAAGAGCCTTTGGACGGCTTCATCATATTCCAGAGGAACTAAGCAATAATAATATCACTATTTCAAATGCATCAGGTAAAATTAAACAATTTAATCTTAGTAGCATAGAGTATGAGTCAGTTAATGCCTATTATCTTAATCAAAATTTTATCTTAGAAGCCGGCGGAGTATTATTAAAGCAAGATGATGGTGGTGAAGCAATGAAGATTCATCCACCCGTGTATTTTGAAAAAACAAATGATGGTGTAAACACGACGATTCATGTAAATTGGACGCTATACAATTTTTCGGTTTTGGGAAACAAAAATGTTGCTGAAGGATATAAAGGTAGTTACATTCGAACCCAGATCAGATCAAATCAAAATGCTTTACAAACTTATCCCTACGAAAATGTTAATTTTTTAAATATTAGTACAGATTATTATGAAGCATGGAATCGATCCCTTAATTGGTTAAAGGATCAAACAAATAGTGAGAATAACATTACTATCCAAAAAATTGATGATCAAAACTTGGTTTATATTAAAATCAATGATGAAGATCAAGAAAAAATGATTCTAAAGGTAAACATAGAAGTGGTTGATATTAATGTGCAAATTGGCATAGGAACCATTATGCAATATCCTAATAAAAATTAATTTCAGTTTATTTGCAAAAACCGGCAATACAATTATTACATGTTGGCTACATTCATAGTTTTCGTTCATCTGAAAAAAATATGATAATCATTGTAAAAAGAAATTGATGTTACCATGTACGAAACAGAACACTATCCGGAATCGGCTTCAAATGAACCCATTTTAAAAACAGGTATTCCCGGGTTTGATGAGTTATTTGAAAATGGAGGGATTCCCCGCGGTAATGCCGTGATGATCGCTGGAGGCCCTGGCACTGGAAAAAGTACGTTGTGTCGTCAGATTTGTGTTAATCAAATTCAACAAGGAAAACGGTGCATGTATGTTAGTTTTGAAGAGGGAAACGACCGAATCATTCAAAGTCTT
Organism: uncultured Thermoplasmatales archaeon; assembly: GCA_964648565.1. GTDB lineage: Archaea > Thermoplasmatota > E2 > DHVEG-1 > DHVEG-1 > EX4572-165. The sequence goes on along the minus strand of CAZYLG010000140.1, from coordinate 594 downwards.
GAAGAGTTTGGATGGAATGTAAATGATGCTATTGAAAAAGGAGATTTTCTTATTCAAAATATTAATCCATTGGATATTTTACGGATGAAATTTGGATCTCTTGGAGGATCAGGATCAGCTACTGAGCTCTCTTCAAAAATCAAACCATTGGTCATACCTAAAGGATTCAATCCTGATGTAATCGTAGTTGATTCACTTACTGCAATCATTGCCGCATCGGTAACTAAAGAAAAAAATTATCGAGTCTATTTACAACAACTTTTTTCATTTTTTGAAGATACTGGTTCTACCTCATTTTTAATTAGTGAAACAGATCCCTTGCCAACCCGATTTAGTGATTCAGGTATAGAAGAATTCCTTGCAGACGGAATCATTGTTTTATATAATGTTAAAGTGGAAGATCAACGAAAAAATGCAATAGAGATATTAAAGATGAGATATGGAAAACATATGAAAAAAATTGTTTCCCTGGAAATAACAAATACCGGTATTCACGTGCATCCTGATCAAAGCGTTCCTATCTCATTTTAATTAAAAGAGGGCCTGATTCATAATTCATTCTCCTAATGAAATTTTTCTCAGATTGCTTTCATT
>CAZYLG010000139.1:0-5451 GCA_964648565.1 uncultured Thermoplasmatales archaeon | reverse complement strand
GGTTTCACTGTAATGATTTGAAACAGAAACAAAATCCAATAAATCACAAATCTGATCATTGTTCATATCCCAATTTTCAGGAAGATCAAGGTAAAGTGTTTCACTCGTATTTTCATTCCCCGTTGAATCAGTCACCGTTACCATTATGGAATAATTCCCTGCAACGGTAAACATGGAATCCCCACTGCTACTATTCCAATAATAGGTGTTACCACTTCCTAAACTACACGTTCTTTGCAGAACACTTGCATTTGGACACGTAATTGATATAACCACCTCATCTACGCCTTGTGCATCTGTTGCGTCACAACTAATGTTTACCCAGCCATAGGATGGATCTGTATCTAGTGGATCAGAATACTGTATTGATTCGCCACTGATCTCTGGGTCGCTTTGATCGATAGTTATCGTTTCATTAACAGTATTAACTGAGAGGTATGCTGATTCATCTGTTAATCCAACACTTGTAATCTCCACAGCACAACTTCCCTCTAAAACAACAGTACAAGAAAGTGAAATCAACACACCTGAACTATCAACGGTTCCCGCGCCAACAATCAACCCATACACATCTGAAATCATACCTTCGGTGTTATCGATTGTGCCATCATTAAAAAACGTATCATAACCCGTAAAAAAATCTCCTTCAGTAACACTGTTCACGGTAAAAACACTGGGATCAAAAGAAAGTTCCACTTCATAAGATTTTATATGTTCAGTGGGACTACATGTGATGTTAATAATAAATGTTTCACTACTGATTATTTCACTTTCAGCTACCACACTTACCGAATTAGATAGTGGATCATCAGCTAATGCACTGATATCAAAAAATAATACGGATATCATAAGTAGTATTATCAATAAAGCAACTGCCTTTTTTGATTGATACAAATGATTTATTTTCATCTCTCCACCATCCAATCCCTTGCCTTTTTTTGTTCACACAAAAAACTTGACAAGAAACCAGTTCACAACCACTATTTTTATGATCTAGATTATATTAAGATACCTTGTTAAAATTACAATTATAAAAAATACCAACAGTAGAAGAAATGAACCAAAAAATAGAAAAAATAGTCAGCAAAAAAGCTTTCGTAATTAAAATAAACATCCATTTTTTACGTAAGTAATAAATAAAAAAATGATTTGATAAAAAAAAAGATTTACTCACGAAAACGCAGGATCACAAAAACAGCACCGATTGAAGCAAAAATTCCAACCAGAACATAAATCCAAGGAAAACCCCCGTCTTCATGTTGCTCATCTTCAACAAGTGTAGTATCAACTTGTTGTTGTGGTTCTCTAATAGTAACTGAATATGTTTTCAGTGTTACATTTCCTTTTTCATCCGTAACTGTTACTGTAACCGTATAGGTTCCTGGTTTTGAATATGTATGCTTTAATGAATCGCCTTCTAAAATCGTTCCATCTCCAAAATCCCAAACCGTAGACGTATTTTTTGAATCAATTTCTGTTTTATTAATTGAAAACTGTGCTTCACCAGTTTCATTATCTACTTCAGCAACAATCTCTGCATCATTTTTTGGATCAGTATCACTTTCATTTACATAGGATACCATTATCAAATAAGGTTCAGACCATGAACTATTCAATCCATGTTCATCCTGTGCTCTAACAGATAGATTATACGTTGATCTATCACCAAATGTTTTGGTAAATGATACGGTTTCATTTGACAAAACATAATCAGACCATTCACTACGTGATCCATCATCCCAATTCATCTGATACCGAAGTTGGTCTTCATCTCGATCCCAACTTGAAACAGTATACGTTTGTGTTATTCCTGGTTCTACGTAAGCAACACCGTGAGGAGGAAGAGGCCGTTCTGGTGGAAAATTATTTTCTTCCTCCTCGGGTTCAATAGGTGGTGCTGGTGGAAGAAATCCACCGCCTCCGCCACCAGGAGATCCTCCACCATTGTTATCGGTGTCCTGTGGAGCATCTTCTGTTGTAAACGAAAACGTGGATGTATTTATGGTAAATCCATCATCTAAAAAAACCGTCCAATCATAAGAAGATTCATAGGCTAGTTCTGAAACTGAAACGGTCACTATACCATCATCTGAAAGATTTCCAGATAGACTTCCAATACCTGGACTTGTTGTAATTGAATAATTAAATGTTGATCCATTTGTATGAAAAAGACTGATTTGTAAGTGAGATAGATCAGTAGAAACACCCGTTGATTGATCAGTTGGTGACGGAGAACTCATGTATGGACCATCATACGAAGAGTTAATGATAAGACTTAGATTTTCAATAGTTAACGGTAAATAATTTGTTTCGTTGGTAATACCTACATTAACGAGTTGAATCAACGTTGTTTTATCCCCAAGTGTCTCAGATGCAGTAACGGTGAATGTGTACACTACTCCTTCTGAATCAACCATACTATCCCCCATAATCAAAGAATAAACATCTGATATCATACCATTATTGGTATTAATTGTTCCATTTGATGAAAACGTAGTATAACCATTAAAAAAACTTCCTTCAGAAAGATTTGACACACTAATTAAACTTTGATTATACGCTATAGAAAACTCAAATGATTTAACAAATACATCTGGAGTTAATTCTATTGATATCGTTATTTGTTCACCGGCATCTAAACTTTCTTTCGTTGAGTTAACATTAATCATTGAATCAGCTGAAACCAATCCTGTTAACACTATGAAAAAAAAGAATGCAATGCTTACAAAAAGTAATAGTTTCCATTTATTATTTATATTAACAATATTTGTCCCCGTTATCATTATGTCCACCATCCATCCTCATAGTGATTTGATACAATGGCTAAATCAAGAACACTTATTTTACCATTATTATCAACATCTTCTCGAATCCAACCATTTGATCCTTCCGATCCATACGCTAAAGAAACAGCGTTTAAATCAAGTAAATCACAAGTACCATCATTATTTATATCCCAATTAGGAACAAGAGAAAACGAAACAATCCAAGAACTATTCTGATTTCCACTACTATCCATTGCATAAAATGTCATACTGTAATTGCCACTTTCAGAAAAAGAGGTGTTCACAAACCACACAGATGATGAAGAAACCTGAGATAAGGTCATATTAGAAGTTGAGGCATCTGGAAACGTTACCGTTACATTAACTATAGAAACCTCATAATTATCCACAACTTCACACGTTAGATTCTCCCAACCAATTGAAGAATCCGTATCCATTGGATTTGAGGGATTAATGGTAATTGATGAAAATTCCGGTTGTTCATTATCTGGTGGCAGATCAGTTGTGAACTGATACCATACTTTTGTCCAATCAAATCCATCAGTTGCATTCACCCATACGGTAAACGTGGTATCAAAACTAAGATTTGAAAGTACAAGATTTTTTGTTCCATTTCCATCATTATCAATACTTATGCGCTGTGAATTATTCAGTTCAATAGACCAATTAAACTCGTCCCCATCAGTATCAATCATATCAATTGAAAACGTAAGATTCACTGAACAATCAACTGAATTATTCGCTGGAGTCACTGAGGAAAAAACAACAGGATGATTGATTTCTGTTGTGTTTTGTGTTGATGCAAAACTAGAACTAAAAACATGATCTGAACTATTAAAACTCCATGCCCTATAATAAAAAGTAGTACCCGTAGATAAACCAGTATCAACAATGGATTCCTCTGATCCATTATATACTAGAGTTCCTTGCCCTTGAGTCCAGGATTCCTCAGTATTTCGTTCCACCCTTGTTGATTCTGCTGAATTATTACGTGTCCAATGAAGTGAAATACTCGTTCGATTCAACACTGTTGATTCAAAACCAGTTGGACAATCTGGAATATGAGCTGATCGTGTAGTAAATTCAAAACGATTACTCACTGATTGATATCCATCTGTTACATTAACAAACCATGCAATACCTGTATTAAATGGGAGTAGTGAGGAAATCATAGCGGTTTTTGTTCCATTTATTTGATCTGATTCAGAAACACTTGAGATAAATGCTCCTTCAATCGTATAAGAAAACTCATCACCATCAGGATCAGAAATAGTAACACTTACAGAAGAAAGTGTTACGTTCACATCAACGGTTTCATTAACAGGATCAGGTGAAGTAACAAATGGTGCATTATTATTTGGATCTGATTCAGTAGTAAATGTAAATGTTTCATTCGTCCACGTTGATCCATCACTTACATTCACAAACCAAGTATAAATTGTATCAAACGTTAATCCGGTAATACTACATGTTTTAGACCCATTACCTTCACTAACGCCAGTGCTGCTTCCAATATCTGGACTGGTTTCAATAGTCCAATCAATTCCATCACTATCATAATCACTAATACTTATCGAAAGCAAGGAACTATCAACTGACACATTAACCGATCCAGAATCTGGAGATGGAGTTACAACACTAGGTGCAGTGTTTTCAGAAGCTGAAAGACGAATTTGTTGAGCAGGATCACCGAAAAGATTCCAACTATACCACACATAAGCATATACGTGAGAAGAGGAATCAATATTGGAAGAAAATACGTCCTTTGTGTATTGCATTGCTAATCCAAGTCGCCAGTTATCAAAAGACGTGGTTTGATTGTTAAAAAAGTAATCCCACCATATCTTATGCTGCAGTTGACTTTTTCCTGCGGTGCTTGTCCTACTTCCATAACCATAACCTGTGTTTAACACCATTGCAAAAGCACCACGATCATTCCATTTTGCAAGAAACGTACTCGCACCAGAAGATCCAGATGTATATCGTCCACTTAAACAAGCCTGACTCGTCCCTATAAAAAAATGAGTATTTGATAATGCTAGACCGGATCCGAGAGACAATGTATTGGTATATGAACCATGATCAAGATGACTTATCAAACATATCTGATTGTTATTAATCGCATTTAACCAAGCTAATATCGCATCATTTTCAGTTGGATAATCCTCATCATAGTATCGTTCTGAGGTATCGATTTCATAATTTGGAAAGGCTGTATTCCATTCTTCAAAACCAGTGTATTCACTAAAACTTCCATCACCATTTCGTATTTCTTCCATGTAATCTTTTGAGGTGGACGCCCAATCTCCTAAATACCCGCCAAGAAACGCTGCAGAACTAAGAAACGCTTCATCCTGGCAATTGTCATACCATATTATTTTATCAACAGCATTTGACACCATTTCAGCATCCCACACAGGTATTCGACCCACAGATAATTCACTTAGTTTGTCATTTGCTCCATACCGGCCAGCACCCCAAACATTTTCGGAATTAGAATACCAATCACCATCAAGATTACTAAAATAAAGATCTGATGGCATGGTATTGTATCCTGAACTGTTTTCATCAACATCAGTCATAATTCTACTAGGAACAATTTGTCTACTCTCAGAATTTAACTGCCAGCTTCCTCCAAGTAAAATATATTTCGTATTCCAATCTA
>CAZYLG010000138.1:0-5474 GCA_964648565.1 uncultured Thermoplasmatales archaeon | reverse complement strand
TTGTATCATTAAAATTAACTTCGAACATTTCCCAACTGCTACTGACTTGATCAGGCGTATATGTTCTACTATCAATCAATGAGCCTTGTGGATGATCAGTTCGTAATTCAACAGTTAAATTGAATTCAGGTGTGCCAAACTTACGAAGAATGATTTCTGTTCTTGTTAATGTATCAATGGTAGGAGTGAAACTTTGTGCACCTGCCCAATCACCATCAACAGCATGACGAATTGGAAAACCACGATCAAATAGAGTTTGATTCACATCAAGACCTGAACTCACATTAATGATCTGACAATAGGTATGATTCTTACCATCATCATCTGTAACAGTTAAACACACCGTATAATTTCCTTCATTAACAAAAATATTACTGGGATGTTGTTCAGTGCTTGTATCACCTTCACCAAAATCCCAAAACCATGATGTGATATTCCCATCAGGATCAATTGAAGTATCAGTAAAATAAACACGTGAAAGCATGATAGGGTTACTAGGTGAATACGTGAAATTTGCTATTGGATGGAAATAACCAAGTGGATACATGTCTTGATTGCTTCCACCTGAAATATTGTATGGTTTGTCGCCTATTCCATCGCCATCTGCATCAGTTCCAGTGTAATCATCCCAATAGTTTCCACCAGAAGGATAGCCATTATCCCAAATGTTATTGCTTTGGTCGTTTGCATTAAGCCCATTATTTATAAAGTCATTGTGATAAATTGTATTGTTATTAGAATAAGCACTCATTTTAATTCCAACATTATTATTTCCGAAAATGTTATTCTTGATTATAGAACCTGCAGAGCCACCAAAATTCCCAAAAATAATGCCGTGATTAGAATGATTTATAATTATATTACTATCAATTATACAATCATTTCCACTATGGACGATACCATATAATGTATTATTTTTTATAATATTATTTTTAATAATTGAATTATCAGAAGACGAAATTCCTACTTCGTTATTGTATATTATATTATTAAATACGAACGACCCATCACAATAACAATGTATGCCAGAGTCTATAGTATAATTTGTTACGCTTGAATTTGTTATCGAAAAGTTTGATACATTTACATCTGGATTTAATATTCTAATCACAGATTGATTTCTATTTGCGTTTATTATTGTATGATTTTTGTTTTCTCCATTCAAATCGATGGTTTTATTCACAATCACATTCTCATAATAAGTCCCATTATAAACATAAACAGTTCCACCCTCCGCAACCGCATCAATACCATCTTGGATGACATTGAATCTTGTTACATTCCACCCTGTTGTCGTATTATCATAATCATCGTCAACGTAAACAGTTGACATGTTATAATATTCAAATGCGTACATCAATGGATACAGATCTTGATTAAAACCTCCAGTAATGGCATATGGAGTATCACCAATGCCATCAGAACCTAACATATTTTGGTCGACCCCATGGTATTTATCTAATCCCGTATAATTATCAAAATAATTACCTCCGATCGGATAATTCATGTTCCACTGATTTGATTCTTCATCATATGCTGATAGAAGATTATCAACGAAATTGTTTCGATAGATGGTGTTATTATAACAGTATTGAGTACTGTAAAGGCCATAAGAGTTGTTGTTCATATGATTTTCAAACACGGTATTGTTACTAGCATAATTCAGAACGATTCCGGCATAACAGTTCGACATTTGATTCTGACCGATATGGTTATAATCTGTCGGCCTTCCAGGCGCACTTAACTCAATACCATTAGGACAAGAAATAATAATGTTATCCGTAACTTGATTTCTAAATGAAGTATCTAACAGAATACCATGATAACGAGTTAAATCATGTAATGAATTATTAAATATGATGTTATCATAGGAGTAAGATGATAATTTAATTCCATCTCCACCATCAGATATACTATTATGTTTAATGGTACAATTATCAACCATTTTCAAATGAATCGCATAATTAGAAACATTTTGAAACGTGTTATTCTCAATTATAATATCTGTTGTTCCAGGGAATAAATAATCACGTATACCAAGAGTATGATTCCAAAAAAACGAGTTTGAAATAGTTGTATGATTTGCTTGAATGTTTATTGCTGCATCAAAATCTGGATATTCACTATCTCCACTTGATAAAAATGTAAAACCTGTGATGTTAACATGATCTTTGTTTAACGTAATAATAGTACCAGTTTCATTACCATTGATAATGCAACTGTTTTTATTTTCCCCAACTAGATCTAATGATCTGTTAATATAAAGATGTTCATAATATGTTCCATTATACACATATACTGTTCCATGCTCAGGAACTGCATCAATACCATCTTGTATAACATCGAAATGGTCGTATTGCCAACCTGGTGTTGATGAATTAAAATCATCATCAACATAAACAATAGGTGATGTCGTAACTGTTACCATATCAACCAAAATCCCATAAAAATCACCGATACATTGAGAAAATGTAATGTTATTGAGTCCTGAAAAACCATCAAGATGAACAGTAGCCATTTCATAATTATCATTTGTTATTCCTTCTTTTTCCCAAACAAGATCATCAGGATAATACGTACCATTCACATAAACATAAAGATTCATTGGATGAGATTGGGATTCAGCTCTATACCAAAATGTAAGCGTTGTATTCACACCAAATTCCAATGAAGGTGTTGTTAACTTATCACCGCATGCCCAACTATATGCCCAATGATCACCATGATACGGCGCTCCATACAGACTATCTAACCAACCAAAATTCGTCCAATTCTCTGGTGGAAAACCGTTTTCAAAACTTTCATTAATTAAAACTACAGAATCATCACTATTTTCAATAGGGTTATTATTATTTTGAGATTGATATGATGGCATAAAAAACATCATCGTTAATAAAATCGTAAATAAAACTACTAATACTCTATTTTGCCTCATTGATTTGCCTCCCGCAATATGTAGGATTAATAATATAAAATGGCTGTTTCTCCTAATAAATGTTTTTATATGGGCATCTTATAAATTATAACCATACGTTCTAAACGAAAACTCATACATCGTCGGCAGATCCCGCCAAAGAATCCCACCGTCACGGGTGAACCAAAACGATCCGTCATCATATTGATTGCCAAAGGCATAAGCCCATTCATAACCAAAGGACGTAGTCACTCCGCTTGGGGCTGGAGGACACACGATGAAATAATCAGTATCAGGCTGCACCGTTACATCAGCAAAATCAACATCAAGCCACGTCCAACTACTTGGTACTTCACCTGGTGTAAACGACACTGAATCAACCAAAGTACCCTGTGGGTCATCCTCCCTAAGTTCAACGGTTAAATCAAACTCTGGTGTGCCAAACTTCCGCAGATACACGCTATCTTTTGTCAATGTATTAACCGTTGATGTGAAATTCTGTGCGCCAGCCCAATCACCATCAACCGCATGACGAATTGGGAAACCACGATCAAACAAACTTTGATTCACATCAATTTCCTCTTCAACTATCACAAGAGGAAGAACATCACCAGGACCATAGGGAATATCTGTATCACCTAATCCATCACCCGTAGTGTCTATCCCAGTGTAATCTGACCAAAAGTTACCACCAAGATACGGACCACCAACAATATTCGTACCAAGTTCTTTAGTAATATTCCAAGTATTATTTGAATCGACAACTTCATAATTAGTAGAATAATTGAAAAAGTTATTATAAATAAGATTATCATCTGATGAGTCTATAAAAATCCCCGCACCAAGGGAAGTGTCATGGGTAAGATAATTGTTAAAAATTGTATTCTGATTAGCATTATCTTCAAGAGAAATCCCATTCCATATATTATCAATGATTTGATTTTGAAATATAGTATTATTAGAAGAAGAGATAACACAAATACCATTACCGTTATCAAGAATGTGATTATTAAAAATGGTATTATTATTGGAAGTTACTTCCACTCCATAATCATATATTCCAGAATCTTGAATAGTGAAACCAGATAAGTTTACTCCATTAGCAGTTATTTTTACCACTTCAATACCATACGGTCCAGTGCCATATGCATCAAAAGAAACATCATCGATCATCTGACCATAAATATCTGTATAAGGATTAACAAAGGAAACAGTATAAACCGAATTTCGATATGGGTCAAGTTCTTCTGTTAGAGTCACTTGCTGGTAACCACTTTCAGGTTGATTATAATCGCCTTCATGGGAAAACCCATAATCAGACCAGACAAGATCATCTCCAACATAAACTTCAAGGCTCTGAGGGAAATCCTCACTTTCTGCAGCATACCAAAATGAGAGTGTATTATCCCAGAGAAATTGCAAAGGTGGCGTCACCATGGAATCATTTGTAGTATGTGAATAGGCATGATTTATACCACCATGAGATGGTTCACTCCAAACAGGCCCTTGTTCCCAGAATAAAGTATTGGTCGTCCAATTAATTGGCGGCCAAGATGAACCTTCGAACCCTTCAAATAATTCATCTTCACCACTTGGCATAAATCCATCAATAATCGTATTGTTCTTATCTTCACCAATAAGATCTACTTTTTTATTCACAATCACATTTTCCTCGTAAAATCCCGGGTATACATAAATTGTATCAGAAGATGAAGCATTATTTATTCCTTCCTGAATAGTACGTACATGAGACTCATCATACCATGATTGACCTGCATCATCATCAACATAAATATCTATAGGTACTGTTGTAACCGTTATCAGATCAAGCAAAACCCCATAAAAATCACCTGAACAATGACTAAATTTAATGGTTTTTAGTCCAAAAAAACTATCGAGATTAACAGTTTCCATTACATACTCATCATTTGTTATTTCATAATCTGACCAAACAAGCGTATCATTCACATAAACCTCAAGGTTCACTGGATGAGTTGCAACTTCAGCTCTATACCAAAACGTAAGTGTTGTGTTACTACCAAATTCAACAGGAAATGTAGTTAGTCTGTCTTCACATGACCAAGCATATGCCCAATGATCACCATGATACGGTTCCCCGTACAAACTATCTATCCAGCCAGTATTCGTCCAATTCTCTGGAGGAAAACCGTTTTCAAAACTTTCATTAATTAAAACAACACAATCATCACGATTTTCAATATGGTTATTAGTATTTGGAGCTTGATATGATGGTATAAAAAACATCATCATTAATACCATCGTAACTAAAACTATTAATATTCTACTTTGCCTCATTGGTTTAACCTCCCCAATATATAGGATTGTTAAAATTAAATGTGTGTTTCACCTAATAAATGTTTTTATGTAATCATCTTATAAATTATATCTATGAGTACTAAACGCAATCTCGTACATCGTCGGCAGTTTACGCCACAATCCACCACCATCTAATACAGCCATACAAAACATAGAGGTCCCTCATTAAGGAGAAAAACAGTAATTTTTACCAGTAAATTCGTGCTCACATCCCGACGGAATC
>CAZYLG010000137.1:0-5510 GCA_964648565.1 uncultured Thermoplasmatales archaeon | reverse complement strand
ATATTGATTATGACTTTTATAATAAAAGTTTATTTTATCCGAGTAATCCAGTTGAAATTGGTGGGCAGAATCTCTGGAGAGATTTAAATATAATTGACTTTCAATTTAATCCAGTGCAATATGATCCATTCCTGAAGGAATTAATAATACATGAGTATATTCTAATTGAAATACAGCATGTTGGAGGATCAATAAAAGATAATTTTATTCCAAATTCATTAGTTAATCTATATGAGGATATAATATTAAATTATGAATCTCTTGATATTAATATAAAGAACTCAGGTTCAAGAAATGATGGATATCAATATCTAATCATTTCAAATTCATCATTAGAAACAGCAATAAAACCTCTCGCAGATTGGCGAAATAAAACTGGGATTAAAACTAAATTAGTAAACTTATCAAATATCGGGGCTACACCCACAGAAATTAAAAATTATATTAATAATTTTTATAATTCAAATCCTGAACTTATTTATGTTTTATTAGTGGGAGATATCGATATGCTCCCCTGGAATTCGAGTTGGGAGGTAACAGGTAGTGATTATTGGTATGCAGATTTAACAGGTAATTTACACCCAGAAATCGCAATTGGTAGAATCTCAGCAATTAATGATTTTGAAGTGACACAGCAAGTAAATAAAATATTGAACTATGAAATGAATCCCCCAATAAGTGATTGGGTAAATAGAGTACTACTTGTTGCTCATCAAGAAGGTGCGCCAGGAAAATATGAAGGATGTAAAGAAGAAATCAGGACAAACGATTATTCAGATCCATTTATTTTCGATACAGGATATGGTTCCCAAGGTGAATCTAATGATGATGTAAGTAATAAGATTAATGCTGGACGAGGTATCATCAATTACAGAGGTCACGGATCAAATGAATGTTGGTCCGCAGGATGGACTACTGCTCATTCAGAAGGTTATTGTACAGATGAGGCACATAATCTGAATAATGGAAATATGACACCAGTTATCTATAATATTGCATGTTATAATGCAGATTTATCTCATGAACCTGAATGTCTTGCTGAAGCGTTTATGAAGGATAATATGTCTGCTGTTGCGACATTAGGGGCAAGTGAGCCATCATACACAGTTCCAAACCATGATTTTGATAAATTTTTATTCAATGCAACTGGCAATCATGAAATTTATAATATTGGATTGATATCGAATTATGCGAATTCAAATTTAATAGATTTATATGGTGAAAGTAGTTCGTATATGGATAATGTCCGTATGTATCTTTGGTTAGGAGATCCTGCCTTAAAATTATGGACAAAAGAACCCACTGAAATGACTGTTGATCATGATTCAGCAGCTATGTCTGGTTCAACTGAGTTTGAATTGACCGTAACCGATGTTGAAGATGCATTATGTGCACTTTCTAATAATGGTGAACTTATTGGATTTAGTTATACTGATGCAACAGGTCTTGCAACCATTACCTATCCAGATGATGCACTTGATGATATTGACACAGTTGATCTTGTGATAACTGCAGTTAATAAATTACCGTATATTACAACACTTAGTGTTATTCCACCAGTCAGGCAACCCGCGGAATTTGAAGCATATGAAGGTGTTCTAATTCGATATCCATTTGGTCTTTCTTATGAGATAATCGCTGAAATGAGTGAAGACGTAATTGTAACAACTATTGTAGCTAATGCTAGTGAACAATCAATAGTACATTCAGCTTATGAAACAAATGCAGTGAACACAGGAAATTGTGAATATTTAATTGAGCCGTCTGATAGTTACTGGACCCGTGATTATGGTCCATGGTTCATATTCAATGGAACAACACATATGTTAGAAGTTGTTGACTTTGAATATAATCAACCAATGCCAAATGACAATGCCCTACCTGAAGCCTATGCAACAAATCAAGGACTGCCCTATGTCTTAATGAATATAACTCATTGTGGTGGAAACTATATGACAGATGGACAAGGTAGTTCAGTTTCAACAGATCTAGTAAATACAGAAAACTCAGGTATGAATGATGAAGATATTAAGGAACTTCATAAAGAAACACTTGGAATTAAGAACTATCATATTGTAGATGATGCTCTTGGTGAATATAATGAACATATCGACTGCTGGGCAAAATATCTTTCACCAGATACAATAATGATTCTACAGGTAAATACTTCAGCGAGTAATTATCTGGATTTAGAAGCTGCAGCTGATTACTTCGAAGGACAAACAAGCTGCTATGGAACCCCATACAATGTTGTCCGAGTATATTCAGAAGGTGAACCATATACAAATTCACTTATCTTAAATAATAAAGTCTTTGTTCCACAAAACGGAACAGAATGGGATGATGATGCCATCGCTGCATATCAAGCAGCAATGCCTGGTTATGAAATCCTTGGTTTTGATGATTCTTTATGTCCAGATTGGGAAACAACAGATGCGATACATTATAGGGCAAAAGGTATTCCAGATAGAGATATGATATATATTGATCATGATCCAATGATTGATCAAATTCCAAATGATGCTGGCTTTAAAGTAAAAGCTAAAATGACAGCATATGGCTCATCAAACAATGTTGTAAATCCACAGATATACTGGAAAAATACTAGTGCTAACATTTGGAATACAATTTCAATGACTGCTGATGAAGACACATATACAGGCTTTATTCCGAATCATCCATGTGGTGAAACTCTGTATTACTATATTAGTGCCAATAACAGTCAAGGTGACCTGTTTAAACTTCCATACATCGGTGCACCTGATCCATTCTCATTTAATATCACTCCTGTACCAGTTATATGGATAGATCCAGTAAGCTTGTCAATGGTTGGAAACACAAATCAAATGCTTTCTGATATTCTCACCATTGGAAATGATCCATTTGCTGGAGAAGATCTTGATTTCACATTAACGTGTTCAGATATCGGTGGTTTTGGCTGGTTATCTGTTGATACACCAAGTGGAATCGTATCACCAGACACTCATCTTAATATAACTGCATATGCAAACACCACTGGTATGTCAGTTGGTATGTACCAAGAAACAATAACGATTGATAGTGATGATCCGGATACACCAGTAATAACAGTACCTGTTAACTTAGAAATCATCTATGGAAATAATATTGGTTCAGTATCTGTAAACTCACCAGTAGGAACGGTATCATATGGAACATATACGGTAAATGCAACGATCCAAAACTTTGGATCAAACAATCAAATAGATGTTCTTGTAAATTGTTCTATTTATGAAGGATTCCTAGATTATGAAGAAGACTTTGAAGCAGATGATGGGGGATATATAGCAGCAGGCGGTCTTTGGGAATATGGTACACCAACCAATGGCCCAGCAGCGGCTCACTCCGGAAGTTACTGCTGGGGAACTGATTTAGATGCTGAGTATCCAAGTAGTGCGGATGCAACACTTGACTCACCAGAAATTATGATTCCAAATGGAGTCAATGCAACCCTTAGTTACTGGCAATATTACGACACTGAAAACTACTATGATGGAGGCAATGTAAAAATATCCACAGATAGTGGTTACAGCTGGACACTTCTTGGCTCATATCAAAACCCATATCCAGAAGATGCAGCATCATCAGGAAACAGTGGAATACCCGGAGAACCATGCTTTAGTGATTCAAGTGGTGGCTGGGTCGAAGCAACCTTTGATTTAACCGCCTATTCAGGTGAAACTGTAATGCTTCGATGGCATTTCGGATCAGATGGTTCAGTTACTAATCCAGGGTGGTTCATTGATGATGTCCTTGTTGCAGGCAATTATGGATCAAAAGATGACAATGATCTTATATTCTACACAACAGAGACAATATCCATAAATGCATTTGAACAAAAAGATATTGATTTCTCACCAGATTGGGTAGCAGGAGGGGGCAACTATACTATTCAAATTACGACAATGCTAGCCGGTGATGAAGATGTATCAAATGATATTATTGCTGATATTGTCACCGTACAAGGACCAACACTTGCATTTAGCCCAGAAAGTTATGACTTTGGTCCAATTTTAGTTAATGAAACAGATTCAACAGCATTTGATATTTGGAATAGTAATGTTGGTATTCTATCCTATAATCTATCTGAATCTGAACCATGGTTAGAAGTCAGTCCCTTATCTGGCGATAGTTCAGGTGAACATGATACAATTACAATAGATGTTAATACAACAGGATTACTTCCAGGAACTATTTATCATGCAGATATTAACATAACCTCTAATGCAGGGACTGGGACATTTGGTGTTGATATGTATGTTGTATCAACAAATACTCCGCTTTTAGATATTGAACAAAATGTAAATGATAGAGGATTTCCAATCAGACATGCAGTTGATGGAGATTGGGCTGGAGCACAAGATTTTCTTCCAACCATGGGATCTATTGCAAAAGTAGATCTATACCTCAGAAAATTCGGAACCCCA
Source organism: uncultured Thermoplasmatales archaeon (assembly GCA_964648565.1). Lineage (GTDB taxonomy): Archaea > Thermoplasmatota > E2 > DHVEG-1 > DHVEG-1 > EX4572-165. Next base: position 1,065 of record CAZYLG010000137.1, on the reverse strand, counting down.
GAATTTGATTTAGTCGTAGAACTAAGAGAAGGAAGTATCAGTGGAACTTTATTAGATTCTGTTATATTCACACCAGCTGAAGTTAGCACAACATGGGAGTATCTAGAAGTTGACTTTGCAGATACAACAGTTAGTCCAAGCATTCAGTACTTCATTGTCTGCCCTCCATCACCAAGCGGAGTAACAAACTCTTTCGGGTATGAATGGGGTTATGCATTTGGGAATCACTATGATAATGGTGGTTTTTGGTTCACTCGTGATGGTGGTGGATTGTGGCGCGATTTGCCGACAATGTATGAGTTCTCATTCAGAACATATGGGTATGATTAAAATTTCTCCCCTCTTTTTTTATTTTATAATAGTAGATATGAGTCAATATCACTTTCCCCACATAATAGTAACCTGAGGTTAAAAGCCCCACATACATTACTGTATAATTTTGTACATCTAGCCGTAGAAAAAAGCATTAAAAGAGCCGACGGGGGAGTACGGTGTATAGGTAAAAACCCCCAATGTGTTCAAATCCCGCCACCTGCATTCATTTACGCTAAAAGCTCACTTTCTTCAGTTACTTACTGTGGTCCATACTGTTTGCAGCGGTTTTTTTGGTCCCTAAATATTTGATAAACTCAATACCGCCTGCAACAAATAACCGCAGTATATTGAACTGTTGTTTTATGCCTTTGTTTGACACGAGTAATTTAGCAACAATTCGAAGATTATTAATCTGGGACAGGTTACGTTGTCCATCTAATTGGAAATCCTGGACATCTACATTAAAATTAATTGTACTTTCATTTAGTTTCCCTTGGATAACTTGAATATGTTCCACCGCATCTTTTGTGGTCTTAAAAATCCAACTTGTAGGAGGTGCACCATCATTTTTCATAGTGATTTGTATTTTTTGAGTGCCAAGTAACCTTAAAAATCTGGACATCTCTATGACATTGTGCATACCTACTGTTTCAGTGTATGTTTTAATTGCTGGGTCTGGTGATTCCTCCAGAAATTCCCGAGCATGCTGACTAAAATTACTCTCTTGAAGTTGAGAACCAGCATCAACTG
>CAZYLG010000136.1:0-5512 GCA_964648565.1 uncultured Thermoplasmatales archaeon | reverse complement strand
AGTTCAACAATGATTTTGCGTTCAACATCACAAAACTTACGGTTGCTGAAGGAGACATTGATGCTGGATTTGTTCATGTTAACAAAAGAAATCTTCCAATAAAAAAAGTAAATATTGATACAGCATATAGCAAACACAATGAACCAATATTATTTACCTTATCTCTAACCACAACATCAAATGAAATATTTGATGTGCAAGCATCAGTCAAAGATAAAATCCATGTTCCATTCCAAAACGGTGAGAACAAAAGTATGATGTATGAAAATCTGGCAAAGTACACCTACAAAAACAATATAGGTTATGGTATTGCTGAATACCTGATCAAACAATAAAAAGAAAATAATAACGATAGTACCTTTCAGAATCATACCAATTTTATGTGTAAATGTCAACCGCAAACATAAAAAACAATGGATAAGCTTGAAAGCGGTAGTATTATGTCAACAAACAAAAAAAATCATGATCCTTCATTCTACCGAGGATTAATTCGAGAACAAAAATCTAAAAAAGGAAGACATCCAAAAAAATTACTTGGTGAAGCACGAACCATAACCGATTCGTATTATGCTTCATTAGCCTTATTTCGTCTTTCAGATGATTCAAGACTTCCTCTTTCTGAAGCAAAACTAGTCGCTCGTGAAGCAATTAGACTGGCTTCTGAAGAACAACGATTATGGCGTCGAGCAGAACTTTACGGCAAGCTTGCTAAATATGCAAAAACATGGAATCAGGAATTTTCAAATGAAGATAGTGAATATTTTTTAGATGTACTACTTGATAAAATAAAGGATTTTCCAAGTGGTAAAGGATTATCTCAAAATCTTAATGAAATCAGTAAACACATCGGTTGCAAACGATTACCATCACTTCTTAATATAGCTGTCAATAATAATGATGAGTTCATGCTTGATGACAGTAAAACCGTAATAAGACAATGGGCAACCGACTGTCATGAAACTCTTTCTCCAAATGAACTGTACACTGTTTTATCCACAGTAACCGATTCTTTTTTGCAATCAAAACTAATGGGCTATTTGTATTTACAATGTAATAAAAAAGAGATTGAATTTCCAAAAGCATTTCAAACAGCTTTAGAAAACGCATCGAACACCGAAAGGAAAAACAAAATTGAGGTATTACGATATCTTTCTAGACATATTCAAGCAAAACAAGATTTTTTAACATTAAAAAAAGTCATTTTTTCTCTTTCAAATCCATTAGACAAGGTTCAATTATTAACAACACTTGCAGGATCAGCTGATAAAAAAGATCACTTTGATTTTAGTCTTGCTACATTTATTGAAGCATTAGAAGAATCTAAACAAATTAAACAAACTGAAAAGAAGGCTAAAGAACAAGTAAAAATCGCGAAAGGTTTTGTGAAAATAGGTAAAATTGAATTGTCAAAAGAAATTTTAGTAACCAATCATCAATCCATTACTGATAGTTCAATTAAGAAATCAATTGAAAAAATCATGCAAGAATCTAATATGACATTTGATAAGATTAAACCAGTAAAAAAAGATAACTCTTCATCTCATTTTACTACATCAACGTTACCATCATCTTCTGGCAAAACCTTAGGGTTATATGATACATATCAAGGAGCAATCAAACCCATTCATCTAAGAACACTTGCTCGTGCAGCACCACTATGTGCTGCTTTTGGACTTGATTTGGCATTACTGGGATTTCCTATAAAAAACCTTAATGATTATATCAAAAAAGCATCAACAGATACTACTATTGGGCAGGGAGGTAAATATTTACAATTCCTTTTTGATGAAAACAGAATTCAGTTGTATCCATGTTCTCAAAAAGGGACCCTAACGTTAACCCCTAATGAAGTTTTGGTGGCCACTACTGCTCATCCAGAAAAAAACAAAACGATAACATTTTCTGAAGCGTTTGACAAACAAGGAACTGATTCAAAAAAGAGACTTATTTTCATTATGGGACTTGGAAAAAAAGGTTTACCATCATCACTTTTAAACCAGGTAAATTATCATCTTGAACTAACTGGCAGTCAAGTTCCTCTTGAAACATGTACTGTGATGGGCATTATCGCAATGAAAATGTTTGAACAAAAAAAATAGGAAAAAAAGAAAGGAGAAAATAATTATTTTAGTTCTTTTTACCCTTGAATCTTTTAAATCCAATAATTCCGATTAAAGCAACCAATAAAAATAACAACTCAAACCCTGGAGAATCTGTTGGTACTTCCGTTTCAGTATCTTCTGAAAAACTCTCATCTAAAGCATCATCATTTGTTCCATCACCAACTGGTTGGTCATCAGAATTCGAAGAGTCATCCGAATCATCAACAGGATCTGATTCAGAAGTATCATCGGTGTCATCACCACTATCCGGATCGTCAGGATCTGGTAACCAATCAATATATAATGCTCCATCAGTTGTATCTAACTTTGCAAACGCTTCAAAGGAATTAATTGTTGATTCATCAATAATCATATCATCTATTGTTGCAATCAATGAGTTTTCTGTAACGGTAAATTCAGGATAAGCATTATTACTCGCCCAACCACCAGGACTAGTCATTCTATAATCAGTTTCATAATGAATAGTTATAGCACCATATACAGAAGAGGTAAACACAGTTAAACTGTATTCATAACCTTCAGCCCAGCCTGATGGAAAATCGTCTTTTACCGTTAATGTTACAATAAATGCCTCAGTAGTACAGTCACAACTTATTGAAACAATATCAATTTCAGGTTTGTCATCAACAAATGTTACTCCGTCACCATGGATTACATTGCCATCTTCATAATATGCTACATCTTCTAGCAGGTCATCAGCTTCAGTTTCTGTCACATCTGCACTAACAAATAAAGATCCTGTCAGTAAGAAACTACAGAGTAGTATTGAAATCATCATTTTTTGTTTCACTTTGTAAGTCACCTGAGGAGAAAGATATGAAACAGTCGTTAATAAAGATATCTGGGAGATATTAATCAAGGGACATGTTATTTTCAGCCAAAGCATTTAACATCCATTAAAAGAATCAAATTACTGTGACGGCATTATGGAAATGGATTTTGAAAATAATACAATCAAAGATGGATACGGAACATGGAAAATCCTTGAAAAACAAAACGATTGTTATATCGCAAAAGGATTCGGAAACATTAATGATAATCAGCCCGCATATGAAATCGGATTTCGTAATCAACACATATCAGTGATGCGTCTACTACCCCATCATTTCTATGATCTCAGTCTTGCTATGATTAATCTAATAAAACAATTGCCTGATGATCCAACGGTTCCAAAAGAATTACAACAAGTGAAAAAACAACTCAAGCAATAAAACAACAAATCATATCTTATTTATGATATGATTCAATCCAAGCATTATCCACCTTATCACGTAATTCAACTGGAAGTTTTGGTGATTCATCATGAATTCGTCCTGTATCATCTTTCCACCAAATGCACACATCCATTGATTCTCCCGTAGATATGTTCAATATTTTTGCCCAAATTTCTTCTAATCGGTGTTTCAGCATTGAATCTTTCTTACCATAAATGGTTACGTCATATTCTTGCAAAATAGAATCCCCCACGAATAACTACATTACACTATGGTAACAGATAGTATAAAAATGTTTGTATAATTCAGCCTTAAAATATAAAAAATAAATAATTTTAACCATAAGACTCATATAACTTGCTTTTTTCCAACTCAGATCAATATTAACAAATGAGTAAACACAAGGTTTTTATGAAACAATACATCTATCCTCCCCGTGAAAAAAGTGGTTGCATCCAAACATCAAAAACGATATCTTATCCGTGGATTTATCGATGGAGTTCTCTCAAGTTTAGGCGTTGTCATCGGCGCAAGTACTGCGATTGGAGCAACCGTTGGATCAAACAATGCAACAGCAGCTAGTGCAATCATTATCGCTGCTGGAATTGGTGGAGGGATTGCAAATGGCTTATCAAACATCCTTGGTGCTTCAGTTGGTGAAAAACTTGTTAAAGAAATCGAACTTGGAGAAATAGAAAAAGCCATGCTTAAACGAGGAGGAGAACTGCATGGTACTGTCGTTGATCAAAAACTGAATGAAACACTATGGTCAAGTGCAATCTATGATGGTGTTGCCACTTTCATTGGTTCAATCATACCCGTCTTACCATTTATCGTTGGAGCATTGTTTTTAATTACCGACATGATCTCACTTTACACATCAATCGTTATTTCATTATTCATATTTTTCATTCTTGGCATATATATTGGTAAAATCGCTCGAGAACAAGTCATCATCTCCGGATTGAAACTCGTAGCCTTTGGTTTAGTCACAGTAATTATCACTACATTAATCAGAACGATTCTTTAATATATAACAACATTCATTAAAATGATTAATACTTTCACTAACCATCACTATGTTTTTTAATGGAAACATTTGAATATACCTTATTCATCTGAAAAAAACCTCCAAAATAATCATTTCATCGAATCATCCTAATTATGGGGGACGTATTATGAAAGAAATTCTCATCAAAGGTGCTCGAGAACACAACCTGAAAGACATTACGGTCAAACTTCCAAGGGACCAATATGTAGTTATCACCGGTCTATCCGGATCAGGGAAATCAACACTTGCATTTGACACTATTTATGCTGAAGGACAAAGACGATACGTTGAATCCTTATCCTCATATGCTCGACAATTCCTTGGATTAATGAGTAAACCAGATGTAGATTTTATTGAAGGTCTCTCCCCTGCGATTAGTATCGAACAAAAAACCACGAGTAAAAACCCTCGAAGTACCGTTGGCACCATTACTGAAATCTATGATTACCTTCGCTTACTGTTCGCCCGGGTTGGAACTCCATATTGTCCGGTGCATAACGTAAAAATCGAATCACAAACCGCTGAGCAAATCGCTCATAAAATTCAAGAAGATTATCAAGAAATGATTACTATTCTATCTCCAATCATTCGTCAGAAAAAAGGAACCTATGAACAATTATTCAAAGATTTATACAAAGATGGATATCTCAGAGCACGTGTTGATAACGCTATTTATAGAACAGATGAAAAGATTACACTTGACCGCTATAAAAAACATGACATCAGTATCGTCATCGACCGGCTTAAACCAAAAGATGATCCCTCACGATTAACTGAAGCCTGTGAACATGCACTCGAAGAAACAAAGGGACTTCTTACCGTACTTGACAAAGAAGAAAATGAACACCTATTCTCCTCAACTATGGCCTGTCCAATATGCGGATTATCTTTTGAAGAACTACAACCTCGGATGTTTTCATTTAACAGCCCATTTGGTGCATGTGAAACATGTCATGGACTCGGCATCAAAATGGAATTTGACCCCGATCTCATCATTCCAGATAAATCAAAATCCATTGCTGATGGAGCCATCAAATTATACAAAGGAATAAGAGACCGCTGGCGGATAAAATATTTAGGCGCTGTTGCCCAACATTTTGATTTCGATATTTTCACTCCTATTG
>CAZYLG010000135.1:0-5521 GCA_964648565.1 uncultured Thermoplasmatales archaeon | reverse complement strand
GTTTGGACAATTATATCCATTTGAATACACCTTTGAATATCAGACGTGTTATGAAATCCTTCAAGATTTCACTGTTCCAACATACTTGTGTCCAGGAAATCATGATGGATACGTTCAAACATTTCAAGATGGACTTAAATTCTGGGAAGACTACTTTGGACCATTATACTATTCTTTTGATTATCAAGATACTCACTTTTTAAGTATTAATTCGTATGATTGGCCGTATAAAGCTCGGCTAGGCTTCTCATATCTTGTATTTAACTGGGGAGGAAGCATCCAAGAAGAGCAACTGAACTGGATTGAAAGCGATTTATCAACTCATTCTGAAGCAGATCAAACATTTATGATGATGCATCACAATCCACTTTGGGATACCACTGGTGACTCGCTTGTTGGAAATGGATATTATAACCGGGATGCACTGCTTGATCTTATTCGTTTGAATGAAGTTAATGCAGTGTTTGACGGGCATGTTCATTATGATGATGTTACCACTGATAATGACACACTATATGTTACTACCACAACTGCATCTAGTAGCATTGATAGTGATGATGGATATTGGGGATATCGATTGATTACCGTAGAAGATGGAAGTATTGCTGAGTATAATTATCAAGAACCAAAATATTCTATTCCATCCTATCAAATTAACGTCTTGGACGAACAATCTAATTCAATTACTATTGAAAATAAATTAGTCAGACCAATCACGGTTCAACATGAATTCATCGTTCCAATTGATGATTACACAGTTAATACGGGTGAAATCGATCAAATAAGAGAAAAAGATGGCATGGCAGCAATCTATGTCACTGCCACTATAGATGCTGAAACAACGGAAACAATTACGCTTTTGTAACTGGGTTTACTTCTAATTTCTTACCCGTTAGTTTTTCATACGCTTCCAAATAGCGTTTTTCTGTTCCAGAGATAACCTCATCGGGTAAATGTGGTGGATCAGAGTTTTTATCCCAATCAGTAGTGCTCAAATAGTCTCGAACGTATTGTTTATCAAAACTTGGTTGTCCTTTACCAGGTTGGTATTCATCAGCGGGCCAAAACCGGCTGGAATCCGGAGTCAACAGTTCATCAACGATGATGATTTGATCGCCGATTTTTCCAAATTCAAACTTGGTATCAGCAATGATAATTCCTTTTTTCCGAGCGTATTCAGCAGCAGTCTTGTAAATCTTAAGAGATAATTCTTTTAATTTCGCGGCATCATCAGCACCAATGATGTTTTCCATTTCTTCATAAGAAATGTTTTCATCATGGCCTGTTTCAGCTTTTGTTGATGGTGTAAATAATGGTTCATCGAATTGCTCGGATTCTTGCATGCCACTTGGAAGTTTCATTCCACAAACAGTGTTATCTTTCTTATATGATCGCCAGGCAGACCCAGAAATGTATCCACGTACGATACATTCAATAGGAAGCACTTCTGCTTTTTTCACAAGCATACTCCGCCCATAAAGTTCATCAGAATATTTTTGTAATTCACTTGGAAAATCAGTGATATCAGCTGAAATCATATGATTTGGAATAATGTCTTTGAAATAATCAAACCAAAACGCTGAAATCTGAGTTAAACAAATTCCTTTATTTGGAATCGCTTCCGGAAGCACCCAGTCAAAAGCACTAACTCTATCTGTTACAATCAACAAAAGGTTGTCATCAACTTCATAAATATCTCGAACTTTTCCTTTCTTAAATTCCTTAAACGGAAGATTTAGTTCTGTTATGGTCCCCATATTTTTTACTCACCTTACCAGTTTTTTTTATTGAATTTTCGCTCCTTCTTTTACTGGTTTATCTGTATTAACAATTGTTGATTCTGTTTTTAATGTTTTGCCATCATAAACAGCTTTTCCATTACTGTCTATTTTCATAGTTATTTGTTGAAAATCATCAAAAGAAAGCACTTCATCTGTATTTGGTGAAACACCTTCTGCAACAACCTGTTCACCTGCAGAAGCATCTTGTGGGTCTAACAAGGATACCACGCCATCACTATCTGTTGCTGCAAGAAGCATCGCTGTTGATTTCACCCCTCGAATAGTTGCAGGTTGCAAATTGGTTATGACAACGATTTTTTTACCCGTTAATTCATCAGGAGTGTAATGCTTTTTTAATCCAGCAACAATCACTCGTTTACCCTTCTCTCCAATATCAATATGGGCTAAGTATAGTTTATCGGCATTTGGATGATCCTTTACTTCTAAGATTTCCGCAACACGTAAATCTAGTTTTGCAAATGGGTCTTCTTCTACCATGATATCTTCCAATACAAGTTTCTTAAATAATGGTTTTGGTTTCACTAGTTCAAAACCAATCTTAACTGGTTCAATTGCTTCACTCCATGTTGCTTCATGAACTGATCCCGTGTTTCCAATCATCTCCCAAACCTTTTGAGATGAAAACGGAAGATACGATGCAAATAATATGGATAATGCTTTTACTAATTGTAAACAAACATACAACGTGGTTGCACAATGTGTTTTATCCGTTTTAACATCCTTCCACGGTTCTTTTCCATTAAAATACACATTACCTTTCTTTGCTAAACTCATCATCTGTTTAAGGCCTTGTTTGAATTTACACTGAGTAAGTGATTTTTGAACTTGTTTAACTGTTTCTTTAATTTCTTGTAATAATTCATTGTCCGTTTCATCAAATGCTCCTGGATCTGGTATGCCTCCATAATTATTCTGCGTAAAAGAAACCACTCGATGAATGAAATTACCATACGTTCCCACAAGTTCATCATTGTTTTTAATTACAAAATCGTTCCAATCCCAATTTGAATCCTTATTCTCTGGCATGTTCATTGATACATAATACCGAACCGCATCAACATCAAATTCTTTGACAATATCTGGAACCCAAACACCAGTTCCTTTACTCTTAGAGAATTGTTCACCGCCAATACGAAGATATTCATTTGCAGGAATATCATAGGGTAACTGTAACTTCTCATCATATCCCATTAGAATAGATGGCCAAATAATCGAATGAAATGGAATATTGTCTTTAGCTAAAAAATAATAATGCTTCGCATTAGTGTTCTCCCACCATTCCTTCCACTTATCAGCATCACCTTGCTTTTGAGCCCATTCTTTACTCGCAGCTAAATATCCGATAACTGCATCAAACCATACATAAATTCGCTTATCCTCAAATCCATCCAATGGTACCGGAATACCCCAGGTCATATCCCTAGTGATGGCTCGATTATGTAATCCTTCTTTCAACCAATTTTGTGTAAATTTATACACACTTGATTTCCAGTGGTTCTTATCACGTATCCAATTGGTTAAACGATCTTCAAAATGACTTAATGCAAAAAACAAATGAGTCGTGTTTTTCAGTTCAGGGGCTTCCCCACATAATTTACAGCGAACATCAACTAAATCAACAGGATCAAGTAGTTGCCCACATTCATCACATTGATCGCCACGTGCATTCTCATTACTACAATGTGGACACGTTCCTTCTATATATCGGTCGGGTAAGAATCGGTTACAGTGATGACAATAAAATGATTCTACTTCTTTTTCAAAAATATGATTTTTTTCATACAATGTGGAAAATATATCTTGGACAACATTGGTATGGTTCTTTGTTGTTGTTCGAGTAAATAAATCAAAAGAGATACCAAAGTCCTTCATGTTTTTCGTATGTTCTGTGTTATATCGATCAACAACATCCTGTGGACTAATTTGTTCTTTGTCGGCGGTTATGGTGACTGGAGTTCCATGTTCATCACTTCCAGAGACCATGAGCACATCGTTACCTTGTAATCGCTGAAAACGTGCAAAGATATCTGCAGGAAGATAACATCCTGCAATATGGCCTAAATGTAATGATCCATTTGCATATGGCCAGGCTACGCCAATGTAGATTTTTTCGTTCATACGACTAATCTCCACTGCTAATACGGGGACAACATTTAAATATGGCGCAAGGCTAATAAACATTAAATATATCACATATTGTGTCTATTGAAAAATAGCACTCTTGTAACATTTACTAAAAAATATGTTACTTCCTTCATTGGATTAGATTCACACTTTCACTATGAAACGAAACATTTCAATAACGAAAGGATAAAATTGAGGAATGTTCTTTCCATTACCTAGTAGGTAAAAGAACAAAAAAACAAAAACCTCGTGCTATTTTTCAAAACAAGTTATACATTCATTGACACAAGAATGAACTCAAGGTGATGTTAATGGTTATTGATCCAGCAACAACAAAATATATGATTAAAGCGACTATAAAAGCCGATGGTGTTATCGAGAAATCGGATGTCGTTGGCGCGATTTTTGGTCAAACTGAAGGTCTATTAGGAGATGAACTTGACCTCCGTGAGTTACAACGATCTGCTCGTGTTGGCCGAATTGAAGTAGAATTAGAGTCAAAAAACGGAAAAAGCCAAGGAACGATTACTCTTCCAACCTCTTTAGATAAAGTTGAAACCGTTATTCTTGCAGCAGCTTTTGAAAGCATCGATCGAGTTGGTCCTTGTAAGGCTACGATTGAAGCTGAAGAAGTAGAAGATGTTCGAGTAGCGCGAAGAAAACAAGTTATCGAACGAGCAAAGATTTTGTTAAACAAAGTTCTTGAAGAGGGAAAAGTCGAGGGTGGAAGCATTGCAGATAATGTTAGACAAGCCGTGCAAATCGAAGAAATCATTAATTACGGTTCGGAACGATGCCCAGCTGGTCCTAACATAGAAAAAAGTGATGCAATCATTGTGGTTGAAGGACGCCGAGATGTACTTAATTTGTTACGCTATGGCATTAAGAATGTTATCGCTGTTGGTGGTACTAATGTACCAAAGACCGTAGCAGAGTTAACCAACGAGCGAATTACCACTGCTTTTGTTGATGGTGATCGTGGCGGAGAACTGATTTTAAAGGAATTATTACAAACCGCTGATATTGATTTTGTTTCTCGGGCACCGCAAACTCGTGAAGTTGAGGAAATCCCACAGAAACTGGTGATGAAAGCATTAAAAAATAAGATTCCTGCGGAGCAATACGCTGAAATGTATAATATTGAAATGCATAAGAGCAAATCAGATAATTTCAGTAAAAGTAAAAACAATGGAAAAGAAACCAAGAAAGAATCTAAAAGTTCTTCTTCAAAGAAATCATCCCCAAGTAAAGGAAAATCGGATGATTATTTTTCCATTCTTGATGATGTCTCAGGTTCGTTAAAAGCAGTTCTTTTGGATAAAAAAGATAAAGAAATAAAAAAGATTCCCGTCCGAGAGTTAACTGATGAGTTAAAGAAAAGTAAGAACATCGAAACCGTGGTTTTTGATGGTATTATCACCCAACGATTACTTGACATTGCTCATAACAAGAACGTGAAAACCATTGTAGGTATGAAAATGGGTAATGTGGTGAAGAAACCAAAATCAGTAAAAGTTGTCACCAAGAAAAAATAAAACAAAAAATAATTTTTTTCTCTTTTTTTTTATTTTAAGAATGGAAGTTTAATTTTTGTT
>CAZYLG010000134.1:0-5553 GCA_964648565.1 uncultured Thermoplasmatales archaeon | reverse complement strand
GCATCCCAAAAAAAGAAATACAACATCCCCTTCTTAAATCATGCCACACAGCACATCTGTAGTAAGTTATAAAATGTCTTGTTCGGCTGTTTATTTTGTAATGATGACAATTTGAACTTTTTCAAGAATTGTGATTTTTTGGAAAAGACATAAAAAGTAAAAATGATACTTTGTTTTATATCGTGATAATATGAACAAGCAACATAACTCTCTTTGTGGTTTTCGCAGATTTCTTGGTTTCGTTGTTATTGCTTTGGTTTTATTTTTTATTTTTTCTATTGGGATGTTTCCTGTTGTAGGATATGGATTTGTACTTAGTAGATTTTTTTCCTTGCAAACAATGATTGATTTTTTGTTTCTTCCTTTTTTGATTTATATTGGTTTGGTCATTGCCTTGTTTTCTGAGATTCTTATCTCTGGATTTTTCATTTGGCTTTTTCGTATTTATTATATGCCTGGTGTTTACTCATACGATTTTAAAAATAAGCAAGCGTTCAAGTGGATTTTGATTTGTTCGTTGTACACGCCGTTTCGTAAGATCATGGAGATTATCCCGGTTGGTGGAGTAAAGAATGTGTATTATAAGATGCTTGGAATGAAGGTTGGTACGAACACACTTGTTGGCGGGGTGATAAAGGATCCTTGCGTTACTACTTTTGGTGATAATACGACGATGGGAGAATATGCATTGATCTATGGGCATATCACAAATTATCAGAAAGGAACAATTATTATCAAGGAAACGGTGATTGGTGATAATTGTGTGATTGGAGCAGGATCTATTATCATGCCCGGTGTTACTATTGAAGATGATGTTATTGTTGCAGCTGGAGCACTAGTTACTCAGGATCAACATTTGGAAAAAGGATGTATTTATGCGGGAGTTCCTGCCAAAAAAATAGCTAAAAAATAAAGAGGGATACTCTTGTTTTTTTGATGTTAAAAAACAAATATATATTTATAAGCTGAACCATATTCTGATATTGGAAAAAAAGTTATGTGAGGAAGGATGGTTGAAACATAGCATTTTTCTGAAAAACGTCAATGTCGTATAGAGGATGGGTATGACTGAATCAGATTTAGACCAGTTACGTGAATTTGGTAAGAAAGTACAAATTGATAAAAAGAAAGGATCAACGATAAAGAAATGGTCTTTTAAAAAAACAATGAAATTGATTTTAGTAAGATTCATTAAGATATTATCCATGCTTTTTTCCCATATTCAGAGGTTTTTTCATAGTTTCATTGATTTAGTTGATACCATTTTTATTTCATTGCAACACAACGTGTTCGATGGATTTTTGTTTAAAACCCGATTTAAGAATAAGGTTAACAGTGAAAATAAACGTGTAAATGATTTCAATGATTCTTATGTTCTCGTAGAATATCAAAGACAGTTTTTGAATACATCTATTATTATCCGCAGACGAAAGAAGAAAGAAAAGCCCTCAATAGATCCTTCGATACCTGTTCCTCCTTCAAAAGCTATAGCATTTTATTTTCATCGAATTGATGCGCAAGATGCAGAAAAGAAAAATAATTTTTCCCCTCGGTCATCATTATGGGATTTTACGTATGAATCTAAAGAAAATATCCTTGTTCAGTTGAACCATTTTTTCCGAAAATAAGACTGTGTGTGATCCTATTTTTTTTCTGATTTGAGAACATGGAATCGACTGTACTCATAGAGATCCTGATAAATTTCTGGTCGGATATCTCTAATCACTGGTCTGTTTGCTCTTGCTAATGAAATTTTTGATTTATCTAATGTATAGTTTACCATTGATTCTTCGAAATAGGGTGCTTTTCCAAGCAGAGTACCTAATGGATCATAGGCTTGTGATCCACCCCAAAAAACAAGGTTTTCTTGATTTCCTATGATGTTAGCATAAATGATAAATGTAGTGTTTTCAATGGCTCTTGCTGGAAGTATTGTTTCAAAATAAGACCGGGTTACTGAGGGTGAAGCAGAGATGCAGATGATAATTTCAGCGCCTTGTAAGGTTAATGCTTTTGTAATTTCAGGAAAATAAATGTCATAACAAATACATAATCCAATAGTGCCAAGTTTTGTTTGGAATACTGGAAGAGTTTCTCCTTCGTCAAAAAATAGTTTTTCTTCAAAAGGACCAAAGGTGGGAAGAAACCATTTTTTGTATGCATCAATGGTTCCATCTGGTTGTATTAACACTGATGCATTGTGAACAAGACCCGTTATGCGTTCATTGAGCAGAGGCATACCAAAAACGATGTGTTTTTTGTGTTGTTTTGCCACTGTTTTTAATTTTTCTATTGATGGACCGGATAATGGTTCAGCAAGGGATCGTAAATCATCCTTACACGGATATCCAGTAAGGGTCATTTCTCCAAAGACAACCAGGTCTGAATTGGATTGTTCAATATATTTTTGCATCTTTGAAATATTTGCTTCTTTCCTTCCGATCTCTGGTCTCATCGAAACAATTGAAACTTTCATAGAAATCACATCATTTGTTTAATTTTATTGATTTATGTATCCTCAAAGAGGAGATTAACGATTATTTTTTTTGTAGTGTTTAGATCGGAGTCTAGATAAATAGCACCAAACACTGCTTCCAAGCAGTTTGCAAGATTACTTGGGTTTTGATTTCCTTTTTGTTTTAGTTCTCCTTTTCCAACACGCATGTATGTGCCAAGCTTCAACATTTTTGCTTTTTTTGCTAAGATTGTATTGTTAACTAGTAATGCTCGTCTTCGAGTGAGTTCTCCTTCTGAAAAAAAAGTATTGGTTTTATATAATTTTTCAGCGGTTACGAAATTGAGGATGCTATCACCAAGAAATTCTAGTCGTTCGTTATATTCTATTGGTGAATCAGCTTCGAATGCAAAGGTTTTATGGGTTAATGCTTTGCTGAGTAATTGTTTATCAGTAAAGGAGTAACCAATTTTTTTTTCTAATGTTGAAATATTTTTTACCATGAATGCTTACCTCAAACAATCGTTTTTCAATTTTTTTTAATCAAATGAGAGATATTGTATTATGGATTGTGCTACGGTAGCATCATCAAATGTTTTAATAAATTGTTGTTTATCTGTGAATGGTCGTTTTGCAAGAATGTTGATGGTTCTTTTTTTTCCGATGCCGGGGATTGCTTGGATGGTTTCTCGTTGGGCTGTATTTATTTTGATTGGTTTTGGTATGCCGGTTACAGATCTGAAACCATGGTCGATGATGGTAATGTCTTTTTTGGTTCCGATAGGAAAGTTGCCAGGTATGCCTATGAGAAGGGGGTAGCTTCCGATTTGCCGTCCAAACGTTGTTTTTCCCTTCCATAGTTCGAAAAATACATCAGTAAGTGTTGTTTCCTTAGGAACGATTTTTTCCAGTAAGGGTTGCTCTATGGTGTGTTTAACTTGATATTTGAAATGTGAGAAATGTCTTTTATGCTTATTGGTCAGTGAATTCCCAATTTTTTCCATTGGTGTGTGTGGAAGAGGGATGACTTGACGAATGTTGATCCTACGGACCAACAGATCATTTTTTACTAGGTTTTTTAAAAAACGGAGATTATACTCAAATGTTTTCTTTGTTTCTCCGTTCAATCCACAAATAAAATTTAGTCCTGGAAGCAATTCAGGTAATCCCGTTCTCCCTCGTTTTTTTCCTGTTTTGTTAAATACGGTGATGGCTGAAAGAAGATCTTTTTCATTTGCTTTCAAATTATTTTTTTGTATTACCTTAGGATCAACGCTTTCTACGCCAAAGGCAGCAACATCCCCGGAGGTATGATTAGCGATGATGATATCTATGATTTGTGATGATTCGTCAGGATGCCGAGCGATCACTCCTGGATTAACGTTATCAATATGCAGTACGTGTAGTTTTGGTGCGACTGTGCGAATAGTTGTAAAAAGATGATGTAATGCATCTGGGTTTGGTTTTGGAAATTCCTTTCGTCCTATCTGTTCAGATTGGTATGAGAATAAACAGGGTTGATTTCCGATACGAAACGATTTGACTCCTTGGTTATACAATGCTTTTATTTCTAAAGATATGCTTTCAACTGATCGAAAATCAGGTCGGCCTTTTTTTGGTTCTAAACAAAAAGAGCAGCCTCCACTTATATATCGTGGGCATCCCCGGTAGGTTTCAATTTCAAGGATTAATCGATCTGGAAAATAAGGATGTTGTTTTACAAGATTAGCTCCAAGTATTGCAAAATCTGAGATGTCTTGAGCTGATGATCTTGTTTCGGAAAAATCGATATGGTTGAGATCAAAGTTTTGTTTTATGATTTTTGATACCACTATTTCAGGATCACCAGTAATTGATGCATCAAGAATTTTACTATCTTCTTTTATGATCTCTGTTTTCTTTCCGCCTGCAATACCAAAACCATAATCTGCTGCAGAACCGCATAGTATTTTTATTGGTTTAGAAAGAGAACTGAGTATCCGAGTAAGTTCGTTTGGATGCAGGGGATATCCAGAGAGATATTTGCCAGGTACCATCATACCAGCTATCACGATGATCAATGTTGAGTCTGCGAATCGTTTTGTAATGATTTCAGGTTTCTTTCGTATTTGATCGATGGTATAGTAATAAATTTCTGCATTTGGTAGATTATTCCATATTGATCCTGCGATATATCGGGGATATGTGCTCATATATGGTGGAACGCCCAAACAGGTTGGTTCATCAACATATCCATCTAGAATAATGATTCTTTCCATTTGATTCAGTTAGATGCTATTTTCTGAGTTCCTATAAGTATTTTCATCAACAAATGCCTGCTTGCTTCTTTATTTTTTGGGATAGGGGTGTACAATAAATGCTTAATAAGGCTAAAAAGAAAAAAAGAGATGAGGAATGAGAGTATGAACAGAAAAATATTTAATAAATTAAATATATCAAAATTTATGAATATGAAGAATAATAAGATTATTTTCCTCATAATTATGCTTGTTTTACTTTCTGCTCTTATTTTTGCTAGCTATTTGTTATTTTTTAATTCTGAAACTCCTTCCTCACAGTGGTTGCGAGGTACCGTGTATATCAATGGTGAACCAGCTCCACCTGGAATTAATGTGAGTGTAATTTCTTCAAATAGTACAATTTATGATGTTGATGGAACCAATGAAACAGGATGTTACGAAATTGAAGTTACTGATTTTATGGGGGAATCTTTTGATTTATATATTATTTACCAAGGAAATATGTATCTTGGTTCTGATGAGAATGGATCGCCTCTTTCATTAACTATCACGGATGGCATGAACGATTTGGTAGATATATTTGTGTTAACTGAGGATGAAGAGGTTGATGACGAAGATGATTCAGATGATGCTGACGATGGTTCAGATACTGATGATGGCACAGATGATTCAGGAGAAGATGATGGATCTGATGATAGTGAGGATGATTTGGATGACGAAGATGATTCAGATGATGCTGACGATGGTTCAGATACTGATGATGACACAGATGATTCAGGAGAAGATGATGGATCTGATGATAATGAGGATGATTTGGATGACGAAGATGATTCAGATGATGCTGACGATGGTTCAGAT
>CAZYLG010000133.1:0-5591 GCA_964648565.1 uncultured Thermoplasmatales archaeon | reverse complement strand
TTTACAAGGCAGCTAAGTACCGAGGAACAACAAACAGTAGACGCATTTCTTGAAGAAGACAAAACTGTTTTTCAGGATGCTACAAGAGAGCATCCGGTCAAAGCAGTAGAGTTCGCTTCATGGTTACAAACCGATCAGATCATTGAGATCTTGAAACCATCATATCCATACTTTGAGTACATCAAAGACCGTTTTCATTGTCGCATACGGTTTTTTGCCTATTTCACCATGTCTAAACGAAAAAATGTCTGGCAAGCATACAACAGTCTCTCAGATAAGGAATATCAGTTGCTTGGTTTTGAAGAGAAACCAAACTATGAAATGCTTCGTGAATTCATCTACGAACGCATTTGAATCCGTCAATTCATCGTCTTTTTCCGATGGGTAGTCAAGAATCTTATCATATATTTAAAACAAAAACAGATCCATGTTGGTGAAGAAATATTTCAAGATGCAACCAATAAACATAGTCTAAAACATGATCCTGAATCAAAATATAGTGGTTATTACAAACACAGTGGATATAAAATGGATACCACGATTGATGCTAACCTGTTGGTTCCACTTGACTATATTCCGATGGAGATCACTGAGGATGAAGGAAAGAATTTGATTCCATCAGTAAAACAATTACAAACCTATGGGTTACAGGAAAACCTTCGGGTGATTGATTGTAAATATGCCACGTTTGAAAACATAGCGTATTGCGAACTGCAGGGTATACAATTGTACTATAAAATCGCGGATCATTGGAGATACAAAGAAGAAGGGGAACCAGGTAATATCAAACGATTGTATCAACGATATCATCGGTGTGATGATTTCGTTGTCGGTGCTGATGTTGATAAAATGCTTCGGTATTTGTATAGAAAAGGAGAAACAGAAGCGGTTGGTTCCTATTTTCGGAACCGGCGTATGCTGGAATATGAGGAACATCCAGAGGGTTACTTGGAGATTTGTCATACTCGGAGTCGTATTGAAGGAGAGTATGGTCGGTTGAAATTAACCGCGGGATTGGATGATCATCTGGGTAGACGTGGATGGAAACAGTTTTTGTTTCATGTTGGGAAAACAATGCTTGGTATTGTTTTTGCTGCGTTGATTCGGGCGCAGCATCAGGTGTTTGATCATCTGGGAAATGTGACCTACATCGTGTAGTGAATGTTCTGCAGGTCATCTACTAATTTTTGAAGCGATGATTTGCAGATGCCTTGTGGAACAAGTATGAGAAATAAAATGGAGGATTTAGGATGGTGATTATAAAAATGAAGTTATAAAGATTTCAAAACGGGAAATCTTTAAACCCCAAATAGATTGATAACCTTAAAAGAAAAGTATAAATATTAATACAAAATATATATTATATTAAGGTGATGTTAATATGGTTCAGGCGATTATCAACATCTCAAAAGAAACCAATCGCATATTAAATATTCTCAAAGCAAAATATGATCTAAAAAATAAGAGTCAAGCAATCAACCAGATGGCTCAAGAATACCAACAAGAGATTCTTGAACCTGAACTACGACCAGAATATGTTGAAAAAGCAAAACAAAGAATGAAGGAAAAACCAGTAAAAGTAGGCACTTCCAAGGATCTAAGGAAACTAATGGGTTTGAAGTAAACAATGTACACGCTGAGTATCAGACCGTATTTAAAAAAGAAATTAGAGAAGTTGGGAGCAAAAAACCCTAAACAAGCAGAGATCATTGCTAAGAAATCTGAAGAAATCATCATTGATCCTCACCGGTATAAAAATCTTCGAGCACCATTACATCATTGGAAACGAGTGCACATCGATAGACATTTCGTGTTAACCTTTTCAATAGATGAAGAAACAAAAACAGTTATTTTAGAAGATTACGAACATCACAAAAAAATATACAAATAATCCCATTTCATCATTAGACGAATCAATGTATAAGAATTCCCACTTCTACCATCTTTTAAATTCTATTTACATCAAACTAAACATGATTTAACCATTGATATTCAATCAAACTTTCACCTTACTCGGCGAAAACGCAATATAATCAATCTTATCAAACCAGGCACACCGAATACGATAAAGGAATACGAGCACGAAATGATACTGCCACCGTAATGATACAATTGCCCCCGCAGCCATTATATTCTTAGCTGCATCTAGTTTACAACCCAAAATATACACAGAATCATTCCGAACTTGCAACACATCCAATATAACCAGCCACCCCACTATCAACACCTTTTTCACTACCAAACGGGTACCTCAACAGCAATCGTTGCCGTATCATTGACAAGTATAAATTCTTCAACCAACTCATGCCGTTGATAATTAATTCGAGCAGCCTTCACCGAAAAATCAGCTATTTCACAGGCAAGATTCTTTGATTTCTTTGCCAAAGAGGAAGCATTCATTTCAAACAAAGGATGCGAACACCGTTTCCCCACTTCAAAAAACCCATCAGGACAATCCGGTTCAAACCGTTTCAAATACTGATACAATGAAGCAAACGTACGTCCCCTTTCACAACATTCTTACCTTGCAATATGAACAAATCAGGCTCTTCTCCATTTTTAGTAGGAAAATCTACCGATTTCCTTCAGATAGGATGTAAAGTACATAATTGATCTAATCACATCCTCACCAATATTGGATCATTGACAATAATTGCAATCCAATTAAAATTGATACATAATCATTATCTATCATGGATTCACTCATGAATATGATCTATGGTAAAACTACATTTTCTCGAAGAAATCACATCAACCTAAAACGGATATGAGTCAAAAAATTTAATAGAAAATAAAGATGATAAGAAGTATGATGGGAAGACTTGGGAGCATGTTCAACACTGAAATCTTTTTAATCTTCAAA
This sequence comes from uncultured Thermoplasmatales archaeon, assembly GCA_964648565.1. Taxonomy (GTDB): domain Archaea; phylum Thermoplasmatota; class E2; order DHVEG-1; family DHVEG-1; genus EX4572-165. Next base: position 2,728 of record CAZYLG010000133.1, on the reverse strand, counting down.
ATATCAATTCCAAGACCAACCAACAATACTCCACCAACGGCAGATAACTCAGCGATAAGCAAGGTTGAAAGCGATTGTTGAACAATTGAAGTGATTACGGTTATACCTCCTTGATAAAGAAAAAGAGGAATAGCTGAAAAAATAACTCCGGCTCCCATGGTTGCTGCTAAGGCAATCGAAGAAAAACCATCAAGGACAGATTTTGATAATAACAAATTTGGCGATAATCCAAGACCTTCCTCAATTGCTCCTAAGATAGTGAGTGAGCCCATACAATACAAGAGAAAAGCAGTGATGAATCCTTCTGAAAAACGATTATTTGATGATCCAGTCTTCTTTTTTAAGAAGTCTCCAACAGATTCAATCATTTTTTCAAGATGAAGAACGGATCCAAGAATAGAACCTATTACTAGACTAAGTATCATTGCTAAAAAGTGTGTGGTTTTTATCGCCATCGTGACTCCTAGGACTATGGTGAACAAGCCTATAGCTTGAAACGTGGTATCAACAATATATTTCGGCAATCTTTTATGGATTAATAATCCAAGGATTCCCCCACTTATCACAGCAAGAGCATTTATAATAGATCCAATCATAGTTGTACCGGTATCGTAAAACATCTTTTATTCATAAGGACTTTGGTCAAGTGAAAAAAATATAGAATAGATTATTTTTAGATATATTCACTTGCTGCAACATAATTTTTATCAAATAAATATTATATTTATAAATAAGGAAAACCTAATAAATTAAAAGAGACCTTTTCCAGGTTTAGAGAGTTATAATGAAGGAGGCAAGGTCCGGAGAGAATATAAAAAGGGGGCAAAACTTCTTGTTAACGATAAAAAAACCAGGAGAATATTTTCCTCTCTCTTCTCTCTCACCTCTCCAGACCACCAATTACGGTATTTGTTAAAGCTCGTTTAAATAATTTACCAAATTTTTTAATTTTTTGGCTTTTCCCTAAATTTAGGCGGGGAAATCTACCAATTTACTCCAGATGGGATTAAAGCTTGTTAATTATCGATAAATCTTTAAAAAAATAAAATTATTTTTTCATATATTGTTCCCACTCAATCAATACTTCATAAATATGCATCTAGAAAAATAAATAGGTATCATTTAATAAATAGGGTGTAGAATACAAAAAAACAGGATAAAAAAAATCACACCATGACAAATTAAAAAAAAAGAATTTTTTAATTGGATCAGTTGTAGTGTGGTACCAATTTCTTTTTTTTTGTGTTTATTTTTCAACAATTCGCATCTTTTGGATCTTACTTTCTTTTAATTCAGTGTATGTTCTTCCAGATGGTTCACAAACGATGGTATCTGCATATTTTTCTATGAAACTATTAATCATTTCATCTTTCCCCCATGTGTTTTAAGGTTATATTCCTATGTTGCCTATTAAAACCCTTGTACCTAGAATTCCTTCATAATTCCAAAATTAGCATCATAAGTAAATTTATCGTGAAAAAGGTATAATTTTTTTAGGGTTGCAAAAGAAGTGAAAAGAAAAAAATTGTCTTTTCTTTTCGGTTTTACATTATTTTAACCAAAAATTGGAGAAGAGTCAAATTTTTTTATGATTATTGGCAAATCAAAGATTACATGACAGGATATTAAGAATAATCTTTAATAATGTTTAGTTTAATTAGTATCCCATGAAAATTAGTGGCATTATTGGAGTTATCGTAATTACATTCATTATTATTTTTATTGCATCAATAACTTTTGCCCATGTTGAATCAATAAGAGAAGAACAAAATCAAAAAAAAGATCAATCAATCCAAGGAACAATTACAACAATGCAACAAAATAGTACCATACAAATAGACGGAGAAACAGTATCCTTTTGGACCGTCACCCTAACTGATATAAAAACCTCAGAATCTATGCAATACCAAATGATTTTTGAAGAAACCTATCCACCGTATCAAGGATTGCATCTTCGTTTTTATTATTCAAAAACTGAATATGAAAACAGAGATTATTTTTTGATAAGCCAAATCGAACAAGTAGAAACGAATTGATACATACTTCATTCAATAAATGGTATAACATAAATTAAAAATAAGTCCTTAATAAGGTAAAGGAAATATTTCCAAGATCTTAAGCTTCATCTTTTTTTGAATCATTTTTAGTAGTTGAAATGATGTGTAAAATAATCAAAAAATTAGCAAACTGAACTAAGATAACAATGTATAATCCCATGTGATATACTTTTGTTGGATTGTTTAAAAAAAATCCATTTGAAACAATTCCATTGGAGAGTAATGCCGAAACTGAAACATCAATTGACCACAGGGCAAGTAAGAGTATTGTTAATAAAAATGCGGAGATAGCTATCCAATCGGATTTATCAATCTTTTTAATTTTCATATATCAAGTGCCCCTCTTTTTTATTTCCTACCAATAATATAAATAATTTATAATATATAAACTTATTCTAATAAAAGTATAATTATTTGATTAAAGGTACAAAATATACCTTAAAAATATTTGATACATATCAAAAAGAATCCAATAAAGAACAAATAGTAAAAAAGTGCCGCGGGAGGGAATAAGGAATCATTATACCACTTCCCTATTTTATTATACTTAGATTAATATATACATAACCTTACGGTTTTCTATATGGAACGTAAATTAAGAGAAATAAGCGGATCATATGTAATCACCATTCCCAAACAAGTATGTGATCTCTACAACTTCAAACCAAACG
>CAZYLG010000132.1:0-5592 GCA_964648565.1 uncultured Thermoplasmatales archaeon | reverse complement strand
ATAAATAAAAATGACTATTGCGCCAATTAAAACCAAACTTAAAATAAATAAATCAAAACCAAATCTATTTCCCTTTTATTATTCAAACTATATTCAATTAACAGGAGATAATAATTATCACTTTTATTTTAAGGACGATATAACGAAAAAAACAGGTCAATGGACTGTTGAAATAGTTGGAAAAAATAATATTCTGAACTTCAAAATATATCCAACAGTTAATTACTTAAAACTAGGTGCCACACTGCTATTAGTATTTACTATTATTATCATTAATTTTTTAAGCTATTTTGAAATCTTTAATATTGGAAATAAAAAAAATGTAGCTTTCGCTAGCATAGGTTTTTCAGTTTCAAGTTTTATAATCCCTTTATTATTGACAGATAAACCTTTTTTTGCAACAGATATATTTTTGACTATGTTATTTTCCCTCGCTCTATTGATTATTTCTTCATTATTTTATTACAAGTCGAAAAATGAGGGATAATTTCTATGATTCATCGAATCTTTTTTAGCATACATTCCAAAATAATTTGTATGTTTTTTTGTTTGGATGAAAAAATAATGAAACATAATGTTTTTATCAATAAAAACGAATACCTTTTGTATCGTGGGAGTGGAAAATGAAACAAAATAAGATTTATTTGTACACTGATGGTGGTTCAAGAGGTAATCCAGGACAATCCGCAGTTGGAATCGTAATATGTGATGAGGATAAACAAGTTCTTCATACGTACAAGGAATGTATTGGTGATGCAACAAATAATGAAGCGGAATATACTGCGTTGATTAAAGGCCTAGAGATTGCAGCTGGTTTTTGCAGAGATGAGATAATCTTCTTTTCAGATAGTGAACTATTAGTCAGGCAACTCAATGGCCATTATAGGATAAGAGCAAAGAATCTTCTCGATTTGTATTATGACGTTAAATCCAGGGAGAAACCATTCAATAAAATAACCTATAACCATCATAACCGTAATCATAGGTTCATTCAGAAATGTGATAATTTAGTAAATCAAGCGTTGGATGATAAGTGATTATCAAGTATTCAAATTCTTTTTATCTATTCATAACCATACGTCCTGAAACAGAACTCATACATGGTTGGTAGGTCTCGCCATAGATTGCCACCATCACGGGTAAACCAGAAACTTCCGTCATCATATTGGTTGTCAAAGGCATATCCCCATTCATAACCAAAAGAAGTTGTGACTCCGCTCGGTGCAGGTGGAAGGACGATAAAGTACTCATTATCGGGCAAAGTTTCTATATCTTGAAAGTCCAATTCGAGCCATTCCCAAGAGCTTGAGACTTCTTCAGGTTCAAATATCAAAGTGTCAAGTAGTGTGCCTGTAACTGAATCTTCTCTCAACTCAAGAGTTAAATTGAATTCAGGAGTGCCGAATTTACGAAGATAAATCTCTGATTTTGTTAAAGTATCAAACGTTGGCGTAAAGTTCTGTGCTCCAGCCCAATCACCATCTATTGCATGACGAATTGGGAAACCACGGCTGAAGACTGATTGATTTATACCTATTTGTATCTGAATATTTGTTAACGGAAGATAATCACCAGGCACATGAGGAATATTAATATCACCGATTCCATCATTATCTTCATCATATCCATTGTAATCAGACCAAAAGTTTCCACCAAGAGAAGGGCCACCAATAATATTAGTTCCGAAGGTTTGGCTGATATTCCAAATATTGTTTCCAGAGGCATCAGAGTTATTTAGGTTATCAAAAAAGTTGTTATAAATAAGATTATTTGATGTATCACCATGTGTTTCTATTCCACAAGTATTATTTTCTATAATATTAGAAAAAATTATATTGTCATCTGAAAAAATTCTTAATGATATACCTTTTTTATTATTATATATCGTGTTATTTATGATTTGATTGAACAAAGAAAATTTACACAGGTCAATTCCATATTTTTGGTTAGAGGATATAAGATTATCTGTAACATCATTATTGGAGGAATCATAAAAATCTATACCACTAAAACTATTATTGGTTATTGTGTTATTTATTATTGAATTATTATTTGATTCATGCAATACGTTGATAGCAGATACAGTACAATTTTTTATGACGTTATTTTTAATAGTATTATTCTCAGAATATCCAATTTGAATCCCTGAGGATACGAAATCTAAATTCAATGATTCAATAGTACAATTTGAACAATTCGCTAAAATAATCTGAGATACATTTGATGTTGAAACAATCTCATCCTTGATATTTTTATAATAAATTATTGGCTTTCCATTTACTGAATTATTTTCTATTATATGGGTATTCCAAGTAGAAAGACCACCTGCATCAATATAAATGCCAGTTGTTAAAGAATTATTTTTTATAATTGAAAAATTAGCATGACCAAAATAAATATCGCATAGAGTACTATTAATTGAATTATTAAGGACCTTATTGTTGGATATTGGACTCATTTCCCCAGCAATGGCAACTCCAAAATCATTTAAAACCATATTATTATTTACAACAATACAATCATCTGCATATCCCATGAAAATAGCCAAAGAATTGTTCATAAACGTATTATCAGATATATTCACATTATCTGCATTCATAATTTGAATTCCCAAAGAATCCTCTGATTGATTATATCCTTCAATTGTAAAACCTGTGATTTCAACATTATCAGCTCCTACATCAATACCGAAAAAGTCGCCGTTATTAATAATTGAATTGCAATTACTTCCAATCAGTTTTAGTGTTTTGCTTATAGTTATTTCACCATAATACATTCCACTGAAAACATACACCGTTCCATTATCCGCAACGGCATCAATACCCTCCTGAATATCATTGAAATGAGTATGATTCCATCCAGCAATAGAACTATTGAAATCATCATCAACCCAGACAAAAACAGGTGGGTCCATGATTGGATTCATTAATGGATAATTATCTCGGTTATTACTCCCCGCAATATCAATGGGATTATCACCAATGCCATCGTCATTGGCATCGACTCCTGTGTAATCAGACCAGTAGTTACCTCCACTTGGATAACCATTATCCCAAATATTATAATATCCAGAATAGGTGGTACCACTATTGTTAATGAAATTATTATGAAAAACAACATTGTGATGTGCCGAATTTCCAAAAAATACTGTTCCCGTACCATTAATTAAAGTATTATTCTGGATTAAATTATATGTTGAATAATGAAAATAAACACTGCTACAATCATCCAATACCAGATTATCGATGAAACGATTATGGTGGGAATAGTAAAATTGGATGCATTGACTATGACTATTTTCAATTATATTATTTGAAATTGTATTATTACAACAGTTTTCGACGTATAAACCAACCAACTTATCATCTTTAATTGTGTTATTAATTATTTTACAATCCAATGAATCATGTAGGCTGATTCCAACGCTGGTATTATGTATATTTTGATTCAAAATTGTTATATTTGAACAATTGACAAGGATTATTTGACCATACTCGTCTTGTATGCTAATATTCATTTCTCCCTCTAGATAGCATAGAGGTTTTCCGTTAACGGTGTTCCCATGAATAGAGTTATCAAATGAATCGAGGCAACGTAATCCCTGATTTATAATTGTATTGTTAAAAACATGATTACCATTTGAATGCCATAATCTCAATTTTTGTGATAGAAATATATTATTATAAATAGTATTATTATAGGATTCAAAAATACCGATGCCCGTCCCACTATCATAAAATTTATTCTCATAAATAGTATTATTATCTGAGCGGATGTCAATTCCACTAGATAATCCATGTCCATTAATTATTGAAAAACCAGATACGGTAACTGCATTAGCATAAAGAGTTACAACTTCAAAATTATTATCTCCATCAATAATAGTGCCGTTCCTATCTTCACCAATCAAATCAATCATTTTATTCACTATTACAGTTTCATAATACGTGCCATTAAAAACATATGCCGTTCCATTTTCAGCGACAGCATCTATACCATCTTGAATTGAATTGAATCTAGTGACATTCCAACCAACAGTTGTATTATCATAATCATCGTCAACGTAAACTGTTGAAGTATCGTAGTTTTCAAATGAATACATCAATGGATAATGGTCTTGATTATCTCCACCAGATATGTTGTAAGGAGTTTCACCTATTCCATTTCCATCTGAATCAGTGCCAGTGTAATCATCCCAGTAATTTCCTTCCAAAAGAGTTTCATTACACCAAAAGTTATTTCCTTCATCTTCCGCATTATTTGAATTGTATCCGAAATTATTGTGATAAATGTGATTATTTAATGGAGTTCCTTCATTATCCAATATATAAATACCATTTGTATTATTCATTATGTTATTTTCAATAATTAGATTATTATTACTGGAAACAGATAGATGAATGCCCTCATTACTATGGCTGATTATGTTATTGGAAATTGTATTGTTATCTGCTAAATACATCCTTATTCCGCTTCGAGTATTATTTAAAAATGTATTTCCATAGATTAGATTGTTATCTCCCGGCTCGTCAATGATAATTCCATCTCTATTATTATTCACAATCTTGTTATCTCTTATGATGTTACCTTTTACACTTTGAGCGGAAAATGCTAATCTTATTCCAACCATGGGGGATTTTGTTATTATATTGTTTTCGATGATGTTGTTATTTGAATGAAGTTTGACACATGCATGGTACCAAAGAGGGCCACTGTTTTTAATTGTGAAACCCGAGAGATATACACCATTCGAAGTTATATTGATAACATCTATTGCGTTTCCACCATCAATAATAGTGCCGTTCCTATCTTCACCAATCAAATCAATCATTTTATTCACTATTACAGTTTCATAATACGTGCCATTAAAAACATAGACTGTATCGCCCATACTTGCATTATCAACACCTTCTTGAATTGTTTTTACGTGAGTTGAATCATACCAACTGGTGTTTGCATCGTCATGGACAAAAATATCATAATCACCTATCATAACTTTAACAGTATCATCATCACCAACACCTTCTTCTCCTTCATCAGGACAATCATAGGCTATAACATGATTATCATCAACACCTATATCGATAACCGTGGTGGTAAATACGATTTCAATTGTTTCACCAATATCAATTTCAGTGAAGAACCATCTTAAATCATAGGAGTAAATTTCACATATTGTATTCACATAATCTGCATTTCCATCATCAATCATTTCATCAAATTCTAAAAAATCCGGGAGATAATCAAATACATTTACTCCTTCCAATTCTTCAGAGCCTGTGTTTTGAATAGAAAACTTAAACCAGATAGTGTCATTCAGATATCCATGAACATAAGAATCAGTCCAATTCATACCATTGACTGATGCTTCCTTTAAAATATTAATTTCCTGACTTCTATGTAACTCTTGCTCATCACTAATACTTGTACTGATTGAAAATAGGAGAATAAGAAAAATTAAACTGGTAATCATTTTTGTATTCATTTATTTTTGCCTCCCGTTAAAGAGATTTTAATATTTATATATCGAGTTTAATATTTAGTTTTTTTCATAACAGATGTTTTTTTGCTATCATTAATAATTATTTTTTT
>CAZYLG010000131.1:0-5615 GCA_964648565.1 uncultured Thermoplasmatales archaeon | reverse complement strand
ATAATTGATTGTACATCTAAGAAATCGATTAAGCTGGGGAGTAATACAATTTCAGCATGAAAATAAATTTTTTTATTCAATAATAAATAATTTAATCCAACAGAAGTAAAAATAGAAAAATTGGCCTTTTTGAAAAGTGAGATTTGTTAACAAATTCTCACGAAAATCTCCCTCCTCGCGTAAATTTTTTTAATTCCATTTTTAAGTAACATATTATCTAATATCAAATAAATGTAAATTGAAAAATTGCTAAATTTGATCACATCTTTCTTATTACTTTTTAAATTGAACATAATAAAAAAGATGCAAACAATAATATATGATTTCTTTTAATATATTCATATCTTAAAAAAACGGGGACAAAAAAATGTATTTATCAAAAATTGCTCTGATTTCATTTTGTATCAGTCTACTTTTTATTTTTTCTCCTTTTACATATTTGATTCAATCTTCTGAGATCCAAAATCATTCAGATATTGATCCTTTAGTAGATCTCATGGTCACTTTTGAATTATTGAAAATTCGCTCACTTGAAAAGGAGGATAATCATCTCAACTTTAGAGAATATATTGATAGATATAGTTATCCAGATTTTTATTTGAAAGTATGGATCAATGAGGATATGTTTCAAAGCCCAGTGTGGAAGAACACTCGATATATTTACAATGCTGAGTGGAAAGTATCTGCTAACGTTCCAGATGATATTGAATGGGTTAATGTTACCATACAACTATGGGATAAAAATATTGGTAAAGATCAAAAATGTGATATCAGTGGATTTCAAGATGGTGGAACTGATAGATATGAGGTTAATCTAAAATATAGCTTAAAAAATGGTCATTGGATAGGTGATGATTTTCTTGAAGAATTCTATTTTAATGCTGACCCTAGTGGTTATGGCCGATTAAATGGCTGTGATGATGGCAGTATATATCAGCAAGATTTCGATGTTGAATTATGGTTTGATATTTATCAAAATGATTATGATAATGATGGAATCCCTTATTGGACTGAAACGGAAATTTATAATACCTCTCCTACTGTGGATAATAGAGGTCAAGATGATGATGGTGATGGTGTTCCTATCGAGTGGGAATATAAATGGGGAAACTCAGTAAGTTGGGATTATCAACGATTTGAATATCAGAAACATTGGTGGTATGATCCATTTACTTGGGAGAACCATTCAAACCTAGACCCGGATGATGATGGTTTATCAAATTATGAAGAATATCTTACATCACAGTGGGGTTCTGATCCATTTAGAAAAGATCTGTTTGTTGAAATGGACCAAATGGCTCAAGGGCCAAATGGTGAAATAACTGATTTTCCTCAGGAATCTAAAGAACTTCTTCATACTGCATTCAATCGACAGAATATTGTCTATCATCTAGATGATGGATGTATGGGTGGTGGTGAACGGATTCCTTTTGATGACTCTGCTACTACAGAAGAGATTAGAGATATCTATTGGAATTATTTTTTACATAAAAATGAAGACAATTGGCGATGTGGCGTTTTTCATTACGGATTAGTGATTTACAATGCTGCTCGATTTCCAGGCTTTGGATTTTGGGGTGGTGTTAAACCTGTGATTGATTCATATCAGATTTCAGCACTTGGTATGGATAAAAAAGCAAATCTTCCTTGGAGTGATAGAAATGTTGTTTATGCAAGTGCATATATGCATGAGTGTGGGCACACGCTTAGTATTTTTCATGGGAATACTCCAGGTTGTGATGATCAAAATGGAAAATATCCTTGGCAGTTGAACTGGTGGAAGTGGCTTCCATATAAAAGTGTGATGAACTATGGATACATGTATCGAATCGTGGATTATTCAGATGGAAGTCGTGGAAAGAATGATTTTGACGATTGGAATCGGCTTGATTTTACTTATTTTCAAACACCGTTATGGTGAAAAAATGTAAAATATTTAGTTGTTCTTTTAACCTAAATACTTGTTAGTCCTTTGAAAAGATAATTTAATAATTTAAAGATCGCTATTATTTTAATATAAGAATATATTCTTCAATAAGAATGTTGAAAAAGAGAAATAGTGGTTAATATTATAATTGGTTTGAAGTTCTAATTTGAGTTTGTTAGTATATTTAAGTTCTAACTGGTTGTGATATAAATGATGAGTACACAAGAAAGAATAGACTTATTTGAGCAGGTATTTTCACCTAAGAAGGGTGAAAAGATTTTAATTCTTACCGATGAACCTCATGATACTATTTCTGATAATACGACTTGGGTAGAAAGAAGGAAGATGGCTAATGACTGGTATCTAACTTTTAAAGAAATGAGCAAAAATAAAGGATTTTCAGTTGAAGCATCTTCTTTTCCGGCTACTGGAATGAATAATACACCTATTCCAGATAAGACGAAAAAGTTAGTTAGAACATATAATCTCGTTATCGCCATGACTGAATTTTCAGCTACTTCTTCATTGGCACCGATTAGATTGGATAAAAATTTGAATTTTCGGTGCGCTAGTATGCCGGGTGTTCAACGAAGGATGGAAGAGACTTCTTTAAGAGCTGATTATTCAAAGGTTCAACAATATTCTTTGGCTATTGAACAGATACTTAAGACGGTTGTTGCAGCTGAAATTGATTTTTCAAATGGCGATCATTTATTTTTAGATCTTAGAAATCGTAGCCCTTTATCTGATCTTGGGGATTGTTCTAAATCAGGACAAACCATTAATCTTCCAAGTGGGGAAACCTGTATTGTTCCTTATGAGGCCGTGGATGATGAAAAAAAGGTTTATGGTGAAAGTAAATCTAGAGGGATATTACCCGTGAAATATCCTGATGATCTTGTCCAGTATCATATTGAGAAAAATAAAATATGTAATATTGCAGGAAAAAGTGATAGTGCTGAGAAGATGAGAAATTTTTTCGAAGAGAAAGAATGCCGTAGAAATATTGCTGAACTTGGTATTGGATGTAATCCTAATGCAGTGGTTACGGGTAATGTTTTAGAAGATGAAAAGGTACCGGGGTTACATATTGCGTATGGTATGAGTTCTCATATTGGTGGGAAAGTTTCTTGTGATGTTCATCAGGATATTTGTTATCCAAAAAAAGCACCGATTCAAGCAGTTTCATTAGTCTTAATTCACAATGACGATCATAAGACTGAATTGATTAATGAACAGGGATTAAGATTTGAATTACTGCAGTAGATTAATAATGATATGATGTAATTCATAACTTGATGATTGTTTTTCCTCAAAGAGTATTTGGAGGGAGGTGAAGGGGAACTAGATTAAAAAAAGTTTTGAACTTTATTGTTGGTTCAAAGAAATGTTCCCCCTCAATTAGTACTTTGAAATAGAGCCATATTATTTAAATTTTTACTATTATAATTCATTTAAAATTTTAAAAGGCAGGAAGGGAGCTAGATGCTCCCCTCATTATTTCTCCCCTAGCACCTCCCTTGGGGTTAGATAAATGAAAGTGATATATAATGATTATACTACCTTATATATAAAAATTAGTAAATTTGAATTACCCTATTCATACCCTAAATGTTACCATAATTAAAAGATAGTAAAAAAATAAATCAGTTTTGCCCCAATCGTTTTTGGAGAAGCATCATCCCGTTCTTTGTTAGAAATAACTGCTTTGATCTTCCCTTTCTTTTTGAATAAAGTAATTGCTTGTTTAATAATTCATTAATTCTTCTTTTCGCAGTTAATTTAGAAATCTTAAATTCCTTGACGATTTTATTTTGATTTACTGTCTTATTCCATTCATGTTCCCTATAAATGAATTTAAGAATGTCAAAATGGTTTTCTTCTAAATGAATATTTTGAATTCTTGATGGAGATAAAACATAAAACTCTTCTTTAAAAGTTGAATATTGTTTTTCATTTAACTGTTTTGGATTTAACCTAATGAAAAGCATTGATCCATATTTTTTTATATGGTCATTGATCTGGTAGAGAATAGAAGATACTTTTTGAAATTCATACATATTAAGGAGGTAATCAATTCGATCTATGAAAACAACTGAATCATGATTGTTTTTTATGAATTCAACAATTTGTTTTTTCAAATTTTCAAGATTTTCGATGTATTGAAATTCCCCATCTTTTAAAGATGAAAAAAGACAGATATGAATTTTTGATGAATTGACAACATTAGATTTAATTTTTATTGGTTTTCTAGTTATGAATAATTCCTTTTTTCCTTCTAAAAGTAATCTATTAGAAAGATTGGTTAATTCATCGTTATCCTCTGAATTTATTAAATATGAAAATCCTGGGATTAACGTTTGATGAAATTGAAATTTATTTGTTATATCATTACAAATGAAGATGATATCTGATACATCATCATTTTCGTCTTTAACTACTGAAATAGATGGCTTTAAAACATGAATCGATCCATTTTCCGGCTGGAGAAGAATCTGACGTAATTTATTATTTTTATTTGATTTAATATTATCAATAAAATCTAATAAATCAGTATAATTTTTGATGAAATTCAATTCTTCAATATTTTTATTTTTTAATAGTTTGGATTTGTAACCGGTAATTCGTTCAGCAGATTTATTCCAAAGGGTTATTTTTTTCTGGCTATTAATCACAAATATGATTTCTTTTGAGTTTTCTAAAATGTCATTAAGATAAGTAACAGTTTCCATTTGTTTTTTTTGTGCAAGCACTCTCTCAGTTATATCTCTAGAATTAATAATAATTCCTTTGATACTATCATTATGCAACTGATTGTTAGCTATTCCTTCCAGATAGTGATATTCACCGTTTTTATCTTTTACCCGAACGACTATTTTTTTTGAAATGCCTGGTTTTGAAACCACGTCTTCAACCAAATTTTTTGCTAAAGCAAAATCATCAGGATGGATATGTTCAAGAATGGATCTTCCAATACGTGTTTCTCTGTAACCCATGATTTTTTTTACTGATGGAGACTGATAAATTATATTTCCTTCATTTGTTGTAATATAAGTAAGGTCCTGAGAGTTTTGTATCAGTGAAGAAAAAAGTTGTTCTTTATCTGCAAGTGATTTTTGCGCATCTTTCTTCTTTGTAACATCTTGCATAATTGCAATGGCATAAATCACGTTTCCTTTAGAATCTAAAATTGGTATTGTTTTGCTATCAAAATATTTATCTCCACGCTTATCGATTAAATTAATAGATTTTTTATTTTGAATTGTTTTATCTGCATATGTTTTACGTCTCTGCCTAATTTCACCCGGAGGTAAAAAATCAAGAAAATTTTTTCCAATTAATTTTTCAACTGAAGTATTAAGACTGTTTGCTAAATGTTTATTTGTTAAAACAATGGAATAATCTTTTGGATGAATAACAACTATTAGTAATGGAATCGAGTTAATAAATTGCTTTAAAAAAGTAAGAAAGTTAGCATCCGAAACAAGATTCGGACTTATACCATATTTTTTGATATCCGTGTTAGATACGCTGAATCTAATTTGGTGTTCCTTCTTTTTTTCCGTCATTATGTGTTCTCTCGTATTTTTTGTTTAAATAGAACCAAATAAATTTAATATATGTCATCAAATATAAATTGTTCGCCTTTTTTTAAAAATTAATGGTTCGGTAAAAAATTTAACTTTAC
>CAZYLG010000130.1:0-5648 GCA_964648565.1 uncultured Thermoplasmatales archaeon | reverse complement strand
GAACACAACCGGAAAAGAACTTTCTTCTTAAGAGTCTTTTTGTTACCACGTTACATTTTAAGAGGAAATTAGGGGAATCCAAGTAAAACTAACCTTAAAATAATGCCAACACTACCCGCAGTTGCAATCATAAGCATTGTTGATTTAATCAAATCCTTTATTCCAAGTTCACGGAGTAATACAGCAAAAGTTGCCATGCAGGGAAAATAGATGGTTAACATGGTTACCGCAATAACTAATTGAAAAGCAGATAATTGTAAAGGAATAAGTGTTCCAACAGCCAAATCTTTTCTTAAAAAGCCAATCACAAGCGATGTAGTTGCTTCACCCGGGAGACCAAAAAACGTGTTCATAAAGGGAGTTAATGATTGAGAGATCAGTTGCATAACGCCAATGTGATACAAAATATTAATAAGAAGTACGCCAAAGAAAAGAAACGGTATTGCTTCCTTGAGGAACCAGCGAATGCGCATCCATGTTTTTTTTAATAATGCTTGTAGCGATGGCATTCTATATGGTGGCACTTCCAAAAAAATTTCTGGGGAATTTCCTTTCACAAAATGATTCATGATGATTCCCAGAAGGATATATAGTATTGCAAGAACAAAAAAAACCATAGCAAGATAAATAACTCCAAATTGTCCGAGGACACCAAAAACCATAGCTGTTTGAGCCATGCAAGGGACTGCAATAGAAAGTAAGGTAGCTGAAATGAATCGTTGTTTTCTTGTTTCTAATGATCTTGTTGATAACGCTCCGGGAACATTACAACCAAGGCCAAGGAATACAGAGATAATTCCATGACCATGCATGCCTAATTTGTGAAATACATTATCGACAAGGGTGGCAAGTCGGGGCATATAGCCTGTATCCTCAAGGATTGAAAGCATGAAATAAAATGCGATAATGTAGGGAAGAACCATTGCAATGGGAACATATAATCCCGTGGTTAGCATACCAAGAGATTCTTCAAAAATGATTTCTTCCCCATATTGTCCAATAAGAATAGTGTGCCAGATGCTATCTCCTAAAATTTCGCTAAGATTAATGATAAGGGGACGGTAATATTGTTCAAATAACGGATTAAAAAGATAATTGATCAGAGTTTCTCCAATTTGACGAACCATCCAGAAGGAAGCAAGAATCACAAGTATTGAAAAAGGAATTCCCGTAATGGGATTCATGGTGATGTCTGCAAGTCGGTCTCGGAAGGTGTGATGTTTGTGTTCTACTTTTTCTACTTTTTTGATAAGAGTTCCTATTTCAATCCATCTACCTTCATGGCTGGTAGGCCTGATTTTTTCATTTACCGTTGCGCTCTTTAAGGAATTGACGAGTTGTTTGATTCCTTCTCCGGTTAGCGCTACGGTTGGAATAACGGGTATATTGATAAGTTGTTGAAGTTTTTCATAATCAATAGAGATACCAACATGTTTTGTTTCGTCCCAGAGATTTAAAACAATGACCATGGGAATGTGCTGTTCGAGGAGTTCTAAGGTTAGATATAGATTTCTTTCAAGATTTGTTGCATCGATGACATTGATTACGATGTCTGCGGTATCAAGCATTTTTGTTGCGACTTCTTCGGCTTTATTGGAGGGTTCTAGTGAATATGTTCCGGGTGCATCTATGATCTCTACTGTTTCATTTTCTAATTTTAATTTTCCTTTTGAAAAATCGACGGTGGTTCCAGGATAATTCGAAGCGATGACATTTGCTCCAGTTAAGCGAGAGAAAACTACACTTTTTCCCACATTAGGATTACCCATGAGAACGATTCTTTTTATTCAATCACTTCCACCAGAATTTTTTTGGCCATGCCTCTGCCTAATGTGAGTTCTCTATCATTGATTTTAACAGTAATTGGGCCGCGGAATGGTTGTTTTGATGACAGAGTAATGTTTTGTCCTGTTCTGATCCCCATTACTTGTAGTTTCTGTATAAGGCCATAGCCACCGTTTATTTTTTGAATCTTTACATTGGTTTTTGGAGGGATTTTATCGAGTTGAATTGGATTTGTTGTCATCGTTCACCTGAAAAATTCGTTGTATCTTAGTTCGTATGGACAAGTACTATTTATATTTTTTTTGTAAACCTAATTAATTTAGGATAGCCGAATATTATTTTTATTTCAAAAGAGAAAATGAAATCCGAAAAATAAATGTAAAAAAAATTAATTATACATCATGAGCATGTTCAGAGACATAAAGATTCACACCAACATGTTTCCAACAATAATCATACACTATCTCCGGATCAGTTGGCGCTCTCGTTTCACATAATTCCATGGTGAATGAATAAATCCCCTGAGTTCCATACAACCAATTCTCACTGGTGCCAATAGTTCCACCAAAACGAGGGATCAGATAATCACGATTCCCCCACCCATGAATTCTTAGATCATATCCATCAATTCGAGAAATATTAGTTCCAATTGAAATGAATGTTTGCTCATCTGGAGTTTCAAGACTAGTATGCATCCACGGATAAAAAATAACCTCACTATAGGTATGATATGATAAGGAAATCTCAATGTTAGTATGATCTAATACAAAATCACGAATAGATTGAGTTTCCACTTCTGAAAAACCGTGTTCACCACGATAATTCCAGCTTTGATCAGAGACAATAAGTGGAAGCATATAATTCAAGGGCAAAATATATGGTAAATACCATAAGTAATCATAATTCCGATTCAAATCAACACCATAGGAAGTAATTTCATCAGCAGTGCCAAAAGATCCATAATTTGGTGCACGATTCTTCCGCCAATTATATTCCACTCCATCCGGATTTACCATGGGAATAACATAAATCTCAGTAGAATCCACAATAGACTTAATTCTTTCTTCAGAGGGATCTTCATCAACTAACCCATCATTATCATTATCGATGCCGTCAAAATCGTCTTCATCAACCAAGCCATCGCCATCCAAATCATAATTTTCAGCATAATATGCTTCAGCGATGTAATTTAAGAAAAAAATTAAAGACTCATAAGATGGTTTTTCATTCCCATGATGGGCACCCATAAGAAGAACTGCAGGTTCATGTTCTTCCTGGCTTGGATTATCAGATACTTTCATCATCCAAATCGATCTTCCCTCATACGTTGTGCCAATTGATTCCAAATGAAAGATGTCTGAATATTGTTCAGAAAGATTATGTAAATTTTGAGTCATAGTATTATATGTATGATATTCATACGGATCAGGATTCTCTAAAGTAATCCGGTGAGAATCATCCAGTGAAATCATTCCTATTGTACTCTGAGAAAATAACAATATACAAAGAGAAAATATTGAAAGTAGAGTCAAGTTCATCTTATTAGTCATATAATTTACCCCCAGACATATATTTCATAGAATTGCACATTATTTAACTCTTTGCTAAGAAAACTGAAAAATATTCAATTGTTAACTTTTTTCTAAAAATCTGAGTACTCCCAAAAAACCTTAATAATAATCAAGTTTACCTTTGAACTATGTGCCTTGCTGTTCCTGGAAAAATCATTGAGATCAACAAAGAAAAAAACCAAGCGGTAATAGATTATGGAGATGGCACAAAAAGAAAAGCAAATATCTCATTTCTAAACGTTTCAGTTAATGATTATGTACTGGTTCACGCAGGTTTTGCCATTCAAAAAGTCGATCCTAAAGAAGCTCAGGAAACACTTGATGTTTTTCATAATATGGTAGACAAAGGAGCTGAAAAGTAGTGTTTTCACTAAAAGATAAAACGCTTTCTAAAAAAATCATTCAGCAAATTAAACACGCACAAGTAACACTTAAATTCATGCATGTATGCGGCACCCATCAAGATTCCCTCATGAAAAACGGTCTTGATTCTCTTTTAAAAGAAGTAGGTGTTACCATCATTCAAGGTCCCGGGTGTCCAGTTTGTGTAACCACACCTCGTGAAATCGAAGAAATGATTCACCTATCTAAACAAGGTCACATCATTACTAGTTATGGTGACATGATCAATGTTCCAGGCCAATATCATTCCTTAGGATATCTAAGAACAGAAGGCCATGATGTACGAACCATCTATAGCATAGAAGATGCAGTATCAATTGCAAAACAGCAACCAGAAAAAGAAGTTGTGTTCATGGCTGTTGGATTTGAAACAACAGCTCCATCAACAGCAGCAGTTCTTCTCAACAATCCACCCGACAATTTTAGCGTTCTTTGCTGCCATCGATTAATCCCACCTGCACTTAAAGCAATCGTAGAAATGGGTGAAATAAAAATCGATGGATTCATCGAACCAGGACACGTAGCAACCATCATTGGAGTCAGTCCATTCTCATTTCTATCTGAAACACATCATATCCCCCAAGTAATCACTGGATTTGAACCAATTGATCTTTTAATGGCTGCTTGGATGCTTATTAAACAAATTAAAAACGATGGGCCATATATTCAAAATGAATACACTCGGGCGGTGAAAGAAGAAGGAAATGTTGCCGCAAAAGAATTACTAAATCAAGTTTTTTCTATAGAAGATAAAGAATGGAGAGGATTTTCAATTATTCCATCTTCAGGATTGAAACTTAAATCTACTTATGATCAGTATGATGCTCGAAAAAAATTTGCTGACGTACTAACAGATTTAGAACATCAATCCTTTTCAGAGCCACCGGGTTGTCGCTGTGGTGAATTACTCCGTGGACTCATCATCCCACAAGAATGTCCTCTTTTTGGAAAAGCATGTACTCCCAACCACCCTGTTGGTCCCTGTATGGTGAGTGATGAAGGAAGCTGCCATATAACTTTTAAATATACGAAAAGTTAATAATAAACCGCTTCCATGTTATGTCTATAGGCAAGCAGAGACCAAGACAAGAAAGGTAATGATATGGCAAAAACAAGTGAACGGAAAAAGGAATTAGACCGCAAACGAACAGAGTGGAGGAAAACCCACCGATCTCTTGGTGGAAAAGTCATTCTTTATCCCGAAAAACAACCGGAACATGTTAATGCCCGAGGAAACAAAACGTATAACTGGTTTTGGAAAAAAATACTACTTCCAATCAGTATGCATGACATACCTGCATTGATTTCCATGATGAAACAACGTATCAAGCGAGAAGATGATAAACGGAAAATTCGTAAATTTCGAACTATGATCGGGATGGCAAATGACGCCTATCAATTAAAGCAATTAGAGGATATTTCCGACTATGATTCTGATCTACAAATGGGAACTGATGCTGCCTTAAATAATACGAAAGGATTATTATATCAAGGTGGAAAGATGTATTCCACCGAACTAAACGAACAAGAAGATACTATTCTTGTCAGAGATATGGAAGGAATCATTGTAGATATTCATTATGGAAATAATGGAAATGATCTATCCAAAGAGCAAAACTCTACATCTACTAATGTTTCAACGTATAAGGATTGGAAATACTAATCAAAAAAGATTGTTTTTAACAGAAGAAACAGAGAGATTCGCCAACATATAATATAATGAAGACTAATTTGGGGAGGGTACGGGATTGTTTTTCCTCATTCTTTAGACTCTTTTTTTATCTTGAAATCGAATTTATAATTCGGAAAACACCAAAAATATTAGAAATATTTTTATAGTAGTTCTTACAAATATATTATTGAAGGGTGCAAGAAGAGATGACAAGAATC
>CAZYLG010000129.1:0-5691 GCA_964648565.1 uncultured Thermoplasmatales archaeon | reverse complement strand
GTGCATATCTGTATCGTTCCATGAACCATTTTAAGTGTTCATCTGAAATGTCTTTGTTTTCTTTTTCTTCTTTTTTTGTAATGCGGTATTTATTGCCTATGTTATCAATTTGATATTGTGAGTTATCGTTTTTTGATTCTTTTTTAATCTTGTTGATATGATGATAAATTGTTCTTTCTGAAGGTTCCTTATCAGATCCAAATTTTTTTCTAATATATCGCTTTACTTCAGGGATTGATCTATATTCTTTTAATGCTTCAAAAATCAATGGTTTGACTTCTCCTTTTTTAGTATGTGTTTTTGTCATTTCAATACCCATTTACATATTTTTTTAGTTATTGCAATATGAAAAGTAGTGATGTTTCACTACATTTCAAAATAACATTGAAATATTTTGCAACTACTTAAAAGTAATGGTGAAATAACATTGAAAAAAGCAATCACCGTAATGGTAACAAAAGAGCAGTATCAACGAATACAAAAAATTAAGAATAAAACTGGAAATTCCCAGAATTCCATTATACGGACCGCATTGAATGATTATTTTGAGGGATTCTATGCCGAGTGATATTTTACAAAAATTTATTGATGAAAATTGCCCAGGTACGCCTAAGGATTCGCCTAAGCTAACTGAACTTTTGGTTACTGAAATTAATAAAATGAAAAAACAAAAAACCTAAACTATAGGAGAAAAAGAAAAATGATAAAAGAAGAAGTAAAAGAAGAAAATATTGAAGCAGGACTAACAGAAAAACAGAAAAAAATAAATTTTTGCCCAAATTGTGGAGCAACAGGATACCAGTACGATGACGCAAAAGGTACACCATACCATGAACCATATTACTATGAAGTAGTACCCAAAGGACAACTACGATGCAAAAACTGCCATTATATAATCTGTGACTATGGTGATCTAGGAATACCAATTATTTGGCAAAATGGAAGAGTTGCCACCGATCCGGAAGAAATGGAAATTATTGACCAAGAAAAAACTGAAGTGACAAACAAGGAAAATCTATATTGTGATGATGTTGAATGGATAAAAATACCTGATCTTTTTTCAATATCTGTAGTGGTAGAGGAATTTGACGGGTTCAAAGACGTTCACATGACAATATTTAGAGCTGATGATAAAACGCCATTCGATCCGGAGAAATATATTCCTGATAGCGTTCCAAAGAGTGATGAGGCCCATACTTATGATTATTGCAAGTGTCACATTGAGGATCATTTCACTAAGGATGAAATAACAAAAATAAAAGAATTTTTAGAAACTTTTGATAAATCACGAGTCAATGAACCCAGGTTTTGTGAATTACCCGTTGATGGTTGTATAATGCCTACCAGTGGTATTCCGTTTGGTGGTCCTGTTGGTAATCTTGATCTTACAAAATGTAAACATTATCCTTTTGACGATTTGAAACTGGCAGCGTATTACGATTTAAGGCGGCATGAAAAAATTGATCCAGATAAACCAGCTAATTATATGAAAGTTTATACTGCTGGTGATAAAACTGTTGTTATGAATCCTGACGAGGATTATTTAGACCGCATGAAGAAAAAACAGGAAGAAAACAAAAACGATTCAGACCACCAGATGGAAGAACATTTAGAATTGGTAAACTGTAACAACTGCAAACACCTAAAAGAATGCATTGAACAACTAGACAATGATGATTTTTATTACGGTGCTAATGGCCTACCCTACGGGCCTCCTAAAATTGATTGCGATTCCTACGAGGAAGAGGTGTAAATATGACAGTGGAATCTGGTTCTTCCTACGAAGAAATAATTAACCAAATTAAAGACGAAACACAACGATTGCATACCCTCTTAGATCAATGTCCATACCGATGGATCATTAACGGAAAAGTATATTGTTCTAAAGAAAAACGATACATCACGTTGAATAATCACTGTTTTGATTGCCCCGTTTTTGAGCAATTATCTGATAGTAATCACTAATTTTTTTGGAGGTGTTTTTATGCCAGCGAAACAAACCTTTGGGATTGTGGGCCACTGCAATCCCAATGATCTGGACCGGATCGTTGATTTCATTGAAAATAATCTAGATGGAGATATCGTCATGGTCCGTAACTCCTGGGGTAAAATCTGGATACAGGAGGAAAAAAAATGAACGATGATTACCCAGATTACATTTTTTTCAAACGAATGGATCGAGTTGTGAATGGCCATTGTCAATTATTGAATATTCACGATGGATTAATCACTTTTATTTTTGCAAATGATAAAACTGAACATACCATTCCTGCAAAATCGTTAATTGATCTACAACGAAGCAAAAAAAGAGGGGATAATTACGAAAAATCATAAAGAGTATGTATTGCCAGTATGTATTAAAAAAATAGTGTTTTTTCCTATATTACTACATATAGTATGGCGTACGTACCATACACCATACTATACTTTTTGGACAACATCGCATAAAGTATGTATCGATGAGTATGTATCGATGAGTATGTATCGTTTTGGTGGTGGTCTGCATGGCTAAAACAATCAAAAAAACCATCACTATACGAATAAATCAAAATGATTTCATTAAAAAATATTCTCAGAGTCAAAAAGAATGGAGTTTTTCAGGTTGGGTTCAAGATCAACTTGATGAACTGATGCATCATGACAGCAATCAGTTAAAGCGAATGATCGAAGAAAAGGAAAGAACAAAAAATGCTGTAACTCAACAGATCGATAAGGAAATCGAAGAGCTTAAAAAAAGGTATGAAGAGCAACGAAACAAAGAATTAAAAATCCAGAAACGAAAGCAAGCAGCCATACCACAAAGGCATTACGACTATGGACGGTGATCTCTTATGGCTTTGTTACTCCGTGATGAAACCTTAACCGCTACGTGGAAACAATTTTTTGAAGAAAAGTATAAATCAGAACTTGAAACCATAGCGTTATCATATCCAGAAAACAGGAGTATATTAGTTGATTATTGGATTGTTGATAAATTCGATGAATCATTAGCAGAATTAGTTTTACATAATCCATATAAAGCGATTTTTAACGCTGAATCTGCTATCAGAGAAATTGAAACTACTTCCGATGAATCAATGAAACTTCATGTTCGATTTAAGAATGTTGAGGAAATAAAACATATACGAATACGTGATAGAAATCCGTTGAATCTTGGAAAACTTGTTTCAATATCTGGAGTGATCCGGAAAAGGACAACACCCAAACCAAAGATAAAAGTTGCAACATTTCTATGTAACAAATGCGGAGCTCCAATTAAAGTATCACAAGAAAATGATATATTGCAGGAACCAGGAGAATGCTATGAAGATCAAGGTGGTTGTGGCCGGGTTTCTACTTTTAGATTATCGACATCACTTTCAACATTCATTAATGAAATGAAAATCGAGGTCCAAGAATCAACAGAGGACCTTCAAGGGAGTCAACAGCCGGATAATATGAGGGTTTATCTTGAAGATGACCTTGTTAGCGTTGATGAATTAAACCCAGGGGATCGTATCATTGTCACAGGTGTTTTACATTCCAAAAAAAGACATCGAGGAAAAGACATCTTAACCGCGTTTGATACGGTGATGGAAGCGAATTATTATCAGATTGAACAATCAACATTTCAATCTGTTGATATCACTGATGAAGACATTGAAGAAATCAAAAAAGTTGCGGGTGATCCACAGGTTTATACTAAATTGAAGGAAAGTATTTCACCATCGATTTATGGTTTAGATGCCCCTAAGGAAGCAATTATTTATCAAATATTCGGATCTGATTCAAAAACACTTCCAGATGGCACATTTAGAAGAGGAGATATCCACGTTTTACTTGTTGGTGATCCAGGAATCGCAAAATCAATTCTTTTACAGTATACAAGTTTGATAACGCCAAAATCTATTTTTGCCAGTGGTTCTTCAGCTACCGGTGCCGGGTTGACTGCTGCAGCGGTCCGGGATGATTTCGGAGAAGGGCAATGGACGCTTGAAGCGGGTGCGTTGGTCCTTGCTGATATGGGTATCGCCTGTATTGATGAACTTGATAAAATGCGGGATGAGGACCGCAATAAACTTCATACTGCTATGGAGCAACAACAGATTCCAATTAATAAAGCGGGGATTAATACCGTTCTTCCAACAAGAACAAGTGTACTTGCAGCTGCTAATCCACAGGAAGGCCGCTTTGGTGATTATGACAAAACGATTTATCAACAAGTTAATCTTCCAGCTCCAATTGTTTCTCGTTTTGATTTAACGTTTGCTTTGCAGGATAAACCAGATATGGTTAAGGATCAGGCGATTGCTCATCATATTCTAGCATCTGATAGCGATAATGATGAAGAGATAACACCGGCTTATTCAAACGAGTTTATCCGCAAGTATGTTGCGTATGCGAAACAAAATTGTCACCCGGTTTTATCAGAGTCTGCCAGCAAATTTTTAGAGAAATATTACACTGAATTACGGAATAGCAGCGAATTAGATAACATTCCGATTACTCCTCGTCAATTGGAAAGCATTAAACGTTTATCTAAGGCATCAGCAAGGATTCAGTTAAGAGATGTTGTTAATACTGCGGATGTTGCCCGGTCTATTGATCTGTATACGATTATGATTTCTTCTTATGGTGTGAAAACAGGTAATATTGTTGATATTGATGTTTTTATGACGGGTAAGTCAACGAAAGATAGGGTATTGTTTGAGTCTATGAATGAATTGTTACCTTGTCCGGTTAATCAGGTTTTGTCTGCAGGGTATAAGGATGAGGATATTGAACGATTGAAGGATGTCAATCTGTTGGTTGAACGGAAGGGAACGTTGTTTCCTAATGGTGGTGGCTGAATAATGCGAATAGGGTTCATTAAATGGTTTTCACCAAAGTTGAATTATGGGTTCATCCGAGCTATGAATGAAAGTGGCGATTGGTCTGAATTTTTTGTTCATGGATCTAGTATTAATTTTAATGTTCGTGATGGTGATTTTGTTTCATTTTCAATTCGGGATGGCTGGAAAGGTCCGAAAGCAGTTTGTGTTAAAAAAAGAAAAGCAGGGGTGTTGAATTGATTATTCTTTATGATTCACAAATTCAATTTGATTTGTTTGTTAGAAAGTTAAAGAGATTAAAACAGTACAACAGGAGAATTTATACATGAGATTAAAAAAATATAGTTTGAAGAATGATGCAGGTTTGATAACGATTAGAGGGATAATTTTTAGTTTGTTGATCGTAGTTGTTGCTTCAATTGTGTTTCTTTCGTTTTGGTTGCAACCTTCTGATGTTTGCACAAGTTGCCCTGAGGGCGATATCGTACTGCTTGATGGTAGACTTAGGGGTTTTAATCAGAATCAGTCTAATGACCGGTTTGACGTGTTTCTGGGGAATGAATCGTACACGTTTGATATTTTTGATGAGGATTATTTGCAGAAGATGATCGGTTTTGATATTTCGATCAAAGCATGTTATCGAACGGATCAGTCTAATTCTATTAGTTTTTATGATTTTATGAATGGATGGATTAATGAAAAATAAAATAATGTTATGTTTTAACATATATGATATAATATTAGTGAGTTGGTAAAAAATGAATAATGAAGAAACAAAAAAAGCAAAGGAAAAACAAGAATTAGAAAAAGTTTGGCAAGTAGGCAACATCTCTATTTCTGGATCACGTGAGGAAAGAGAAGAGATCCTAAGGGGTAGATT
>CAZYLG010000128.1:0-5792 GCA_964648565.1 uncultured Thermoplasmatales archaeon | reverse complement strand
ATGAAAACAGGTGGAAGGTTTTCTTTTGTTTTTGCTTGAGCACTAGTATAATCTTCACTAAAATTTTGAGTTGTAAGGTTATAGCTCCAGGCTTGGTAGTAATACATGGTGTTAAATGATAATTCTGTGTGATTGTATGTAGTGTTGGTACTGTTTTCTAAACTTATTCCTTCCCCTCGATTCCAAGGACCAATTGTTGTATTGTATTCGATATAGGTTTTGTTGTTTCCATCATTTGTCCAATTTAGAGCAATAATTGTTCTGTTGGTTGATGTCGCAGAAAATTGCGCTGGGGGATTTTGCGTTATTTGGTTTCTAGCATTATATATGACTAGAGCATAATCTTGAGAATCGTAACCAATATTGATTGCATCCTCACAAATATTTGAGTTAATTACGTTGATGCCATAGGTTCCTTGTTCAACGTGATCTGGGTGAATGTACACGTTTTCCACGTTGTTTGTATCATCCCAACCATCTGTGATATTTATATCAAAATCACTAATCGTATCAGTATCGTGTTGAGTCCATCCGTTTATGAATGCATTTCCTTTGTAGATTTTTCCACTTGGTGATTCGACTTTAAGGTTAAGATCGTTTCGTAGTGCTTTTGCATTATTTGTATCAGATGGTGCTTCTTTATCAGTCCAAACAAGACTTATTTTTAAGGGGTAACCCTCTTTTTCTGCGATGATATAATGTTTGTTAATTTGACTGCTATTATCAAAGATATGTTCTTGATCAGAGACAAAAAATTGAACTGGATCTTCAATTGGATACACCAATTTTGAGATGTTTACCATGCCCCATCCCTCATCTTTATTAGGGATAGGATCGGTGTTTCCATTGGTATCATTGAGGTCTTGAGCAGTATTTATTAGAATTGCTTTTACCATGGCAGGACTTGGAATACTGTTGAATGTTTCATTATACCATTGAACGATGACTGCCGCAGCACCAGCTACAAGTGGATTTGACATGGATGTCCCTGAGCTCCATTCATACCGAGTATCATTTGTGTAAAGCCCAAAAAGATTATCTCCACCATATGGTGAACTTGTTGATAAGATTGTTTCTCCTGGCGCAACTACATCTGGTTTAATTCGATTATCCGCAGTCCATCCTCGTGAACTAAATGATGATATGGAATTTGGATTGTTCACTCCAGGATCATCATAACCATAACTTTGAGCATCTGGCATATATGTTTGTGTAGCGCCAACGCTAATGACGTTTTTAGCATTAGCCGGAGATCCGGTAGTTTGATAACCATACCCTCCAGTATTTCCCGCAGAAACAGTGATAATCAATGGTTGGTTACCCTGTGTTTCGTTATCCGCATCTCGTACTGCTCGGTCGTACGCATGATCCCGTTCGTCATAAGTTCCATCGCAATAGCCTGTTCCCTCTCCCCATGAATTAGAATGAACAACAGTATCTGAGTTTTGTTTAGCAACTTTCAGGATTTGGAAGTAATCAGTTGGAGCAATCCAATTTCCATCTGCATCAAAGAGTTTTACCATATATAATTCTGAACCGAAAGCAAGTCCTTGACCTACATAATATGGTCCAAAGCCATCATATGTTGTATTTGTTCCTTGGTAGGTGTTTCCGGCGATTAATCCAGCACAATGTGTTCCATGTCCATAATCATCTTCCCATCCATTTCCATTCCAGTAATATCCTCCGATGACTCTACCCGTGAAATCAACGTGGCCTGCATCACCAATGGTTCCATCACCGAATCCCGAGTCTGCAATAGCAATAGTGACACCACTGCCATTGTATCCAAGTTGGTTGATGTATGCTCCATATGATCCATGTTCTCTGTATGGTGTGCTTATATCGTTATCATCATCTAAGTGCCATGCGCCTCCACCGATGATTTGGGATTCGAGTTCTGAAAGTAATCTTGGTTCAGTATATGCTATGATGTAGAGTACTTCATTGATATCTGCGATTACATTGAGCATTTCTTGTGAATCTACGTCACAAATTAATTGGATTCCTTCATCAGTGTTTGCTTGATTGATCACTGTTGTTTTATTGTAAATGAGCTTGATTTGTTCTCTCGTTGCTTGAGAGACAAGGCAAACAATTACTTTGCCGGGTTTGAGATCTTTTTGGATTTTTAGTGTTATTGGGTAACTGCTTACTTGGTTGACAAAAGGAAGGTCTTTGACTTGATCTACTTGATCTGAGCCCATCCATACTCGGTATGCTTGATTATTCACGTAGTTGAGGATGTGTACTCCAAGTTGTTGTAGTGTTGGTTTCCATGTTTTTTTTACGGATCCATTGAGATGAATCAAATATAATCTGCTTTCGTTTTCTTTATTTGTTTCTTCTTGATTCGTAAGTATTTGATTGGTTGTTTTCTTGCTGAAATCTATGTTGTGTCCATTAATAGTAATTAAAAATTTTTGATTCCTTTCATCATTAAGTGGTTCTTCTGAACTGGAGATTCCAGAAATAACGCTTGTGATCAGCAGGGATCCAAGTATGATAAAAGAAATGTATATTTTTTTTTGCATTATGTGTTTGCCTCTCTCTATGAAATCTGAAAATATGCTTTGTTAATAAAACATAACAGACATTCTATTAATTATATATAATAATATAAAAATATATCGTTAGATGTTTTTGTTGTTTTATGAGCATACATCATATCGGTAAACCAATAGATCGAAATGTGGTTTTCACTATGATTTGCACCCAGCCAAGCTTTGGGATGCTAAAAATGGGTTTACCGACGATTCGTTGTTTGGTAATTGGTTTAAAATCTGGAGCATCATTTGCATCTCCTTTAGTTAAATAATAGGTTCTATTATTTTGCACGCTTATATTATGAATGCGATGAACGATTTTTGAGGTATTATCAAAGTCAACGTATTGTACGACGTCACCAACCTGTAATGTTTCAGGGTCAATATCTTCATCAATGAGTACAATATCACCAACTTGATAGGTTGGTGTCATACTGCCACTGTATATCACTGTTGGTGTAGCTCCTAAATAACCAAAGGAGAAAAAGACCACAAATAAACTAATGATTGCTACAATGGTCCAATCAAAGTGTTCTGATCCTTGCCCGCGTTGTTTTCGTCTAATTACTCGTCGTTCCCTGGGTGTTAACAAGGAATCTTGTAAGATGATATATCCTATTGCTGGTGCAATGGTGCCAATGAGTGCATTTAGTGTCCAATGCGGGGTGGGAATGATTGGGCTGAACCATTCAAAGGCAAGAAATACTCCAGTATAAGCCATGGAAGCAGTAGCTCCTCCCAGGTATGCTAAGTAGGTTGCTAATAGATTAAATGCTAATGAGGTGATCAGTGTATTTCCTAAAAATTTGAGTGAGGTCGCAGGATTTGAAAAAGTAAGTAAACCGAATTTGTCTGGTGAAATCTGAATGAACATAAAGATTAGTGTGGTGATTAAAAAAACAAGAGTGAGTTGTTTTCGTGATCCCATGCTGTTCACAAGATATGATCGAGCTAGTTCTAATCCAATGATCATTGATCCAACATAGAAACTATTGATCAGAATACCAGTTGGAGTTAATGAGTATGGACTATTTCCAAAACTAGTAAAGATTCCTACGATGATAAGGATGCTTACGTGAAATCCTCCAAGAAGGAATCCTGCTTGGGTAGGTGTTTTTCCTAGATACCAATGCCTGATTCTAGTGAAGGATAAAACATTTCTACCTTGTTGACGTGCTAAAAGCAAGGTGGTGATTCCGAGGCTTAGCCAAAGCAGTGGTCTTACTACATATGCACCAATAGTTCCTAGGCTAGGAATAATGGTTTCTAGCAATAGATACACAGTGAAGAGGAAGAGTAAGATGATAATCCACATATATTTCAGCTCAAAGCAAAGGTTATTTTTTTCTAATAATATTTTTTTTAACTAGGATAAGGGTAGTTCTTGTTTTTGTAGTTTTTTATTATATGATGAAAAAAATAAGGTTTTAATTTGATTGTAATTTAATCTAGTGCTAGATGTATAACAAGTAATGCTGTTGGATCTCATCATAAGTTAAAGCCGTATCATAGATCTTGATTTCATCCATGTACCCATTATAATAGCGTTCATGATTTACCCAGCCAATGGTCACTGGATCATCTGTTTGTCTGAGACTACCCATGTAGGAAGCAGTGGTTTCAATGTCTCCGTTAACATAGATGAGAAGCTGGCCTCCATCATAAGTTACGGCAACATGCGTCCAGAGATTAAGGTATGTTAAAAGATTGATACTTGGAACCCATACATTAGTTAGATCATATCCATAAAAAGAAAGAAACCCGGTATCATTGATGGATAAATAATATGATTGTTTTTTAGCAATGATGGTGTGATCCTGTTCCCAATTTGAAGAAGTAACTTCAGTTGGTTTAATCCAGGCCATAAGCGTGAATGAATCCGTGAGATCAAGATGGGATTCATCGGTGATTTCAATGTAATCATTGATGCCATCAAAGGATAAACAAGCCTGTTTTTTGCCATCAAAATCAATTTCTGGGCCAATACTTGCATCTGGTTTTAGAATGCCATCGCTCTTATATGGTGATTCATCAGGTGTAACATCAATATTAATCTCATCACACGCAAGATATGTTTTTTGATGCATAAGATTGAAATCATTGGTGGTATTAACCGTTCCTTGAATGTAGATTTGATTTTGTAGTCCCGCATAGCTTACCGAGATGCCCATTAATGCTAATAATGATATTAAAAATAAAGATCTAATCTTATTTTTCCTCATGATTCCTCCACCATTGTTACTGTATGTGTTGGTTATTTTTATCAAGGTAAATGAGTATTTAATATTACCTTTTTCTCAATAACCATTATAATGAAACAATGAACTCTTTATAAAAATTTGTATGAAAAAAATTGAATTGGATTTTCAAAGTAACGAATTTGTCTATTCAAAAACTCCCCAGACCACAGCATGAGCAGCAATAAAGAGTTCTTCGTCATTCCAATCTGAGTCCCAATCAATTTGGACGGTGTGTTTTTGCAGGTATGGATCGTAATCGTTTTTATGATCAAAGTTTCCTATTACCGGATTGCCTCCTGCGGTTTGTGGAATTTCTGATAGTGTTGTTGCCACGTGAACTTGGGATTCCTGCATGGTGAATCCATTCATGAGATCATAGGTGATGTTAAGATAATTATCATCATTTGACACGTTGAGTTGGCCTACCCGATGGAATTGCCCTGCATACAGGTAAAAGGTTTGATTGTTTTCTGTAGGAGTGCAAGTGATGTATGTGAACCAATTATTCCCTGGGAATTCATGAGTAAAATCACTTGGATCATCGTTCATTCGTGCCCAGGCGGTTTCACTGGTTTCAAACAAGTTCTCATCAAAATCTTCAGCAGTAGTAACTGTTCCGATGACACCAATGGTATCGGTTAAGCCAGCATAACTGATGCTTACTCCAGCTAGTGACAGTATCGAAATGATAAAGATGAGCCCAATTTTCTTTTGGTGATTCATAAATCTCTCCAAGAATGTTTTAATTAATATTAATTTATATATAATAGTAAGTATTTAAATCTTTATGTGAAAGAACTGCTTAATTACGGCAATTGCACATTTTTATACAAATTTATAATTAAAAAAACTAGTTAATTAGACAAAGTCAATTTAAGTAAAATATCTTTTTTATGAAATAATACATTGAACAAAAGGAAAGTAATAAAAAAAAGAAAAGATGGGTCTAATCTTGCCAACCTAATCTTGGATAATCATTTCCATCATCAATAAACCAAGTTTCATC
>CAZYLG010000127.1:0-5819 GCA_964648565.1 uncultured Thermoplasmatales archaeon | reverse complement strand
CATCCCAAAAATACAAAACTGGGATGATTTATTTAAAGATGTGCGGAAAGTGGGAACAACCCTATTTTTTTCTCCTTTTTTACTTATGATTTGAAATAAAATAATAGAGTATTTTACGGAAAGATAAAAATAAAAAAAATGGTTTTAACCTTTATTTTTAAACGAAGCGAATTGTTTCCAAATTTTTGATTGCTGCCGTATTCATATTAAATTTTTTATGAACTGAACTTGACAAGTCCAAACATTTTGATTCTTCACCATGTCCAAATATTAGTCGTTCAGGACGAGGAGACATATTGTTCACAAAATTCATTAATTGTCTACGATCACTGTGACCTGAGAATCCATCAACGGTTTCAACATCCATATTTACTTTTAATTGTGTTGTATTCCCCGCAATATTAAGCGTTAAATCCCGCCATCCTTTCTGTACGCGACGACCGAAACTTCCCTCTGCTTGATATCCAACAAAAACAATCATGTTCTTTTCTTCATCAGACCAAGATTTAAAATATTCCATGACTGGCCCACCAACCATCATACCACTAGTTGCAAGCACAATACAAGGATCAGGATCCCGAATTATCCGTTGTCTCATTTCATGACCCTCAACACGTTTAAAAATATCAGAGAGTAAAGGATTTTTTCCTTTTTGAAACGTTTGAGAACGAAGTTTATTATTCAAATATTCAGGATATGCAGTATGAATCGCTGTTGCTTCCCAAATCATCCCATCTAAATACACGGGAACGTTCTTAATCTCTTTTTTACGCATTAATTGTTCTAAAACAATCATTACTTCTTGACTACGACCAACGGCAAACACTGGAACAAGAACCTTTCCATTATTTTTCAAGCATCGTTTGGCAATCTCACGAAAATGATTGGTAGCTTCTTTTCTACTTGGTTGAAAATTATCTCTACCACCATATGTTGATTCCATAAACATTGCTTCTAAGCGAGGAAAATGATTGACAGCTGGATTAAACAACCAGGTTCTTTCATATTTAATGTCGCCACTAAATGCAATATTATACAATCCATCACCAATATGAAAATGAGCAATAGATGAACCAATAATATGCCCGGCATTATGAAATGTTAATCGTATATCAGGTGTAATATCTGTAGTGTCACCATAATTAATAGGTATGGTATGTTTTATGACTTCCTTTACATCTTCAGACCCATAAGGTATCCTTTTTGCATCAGCTGCAGCAACCTTTAAATAATCCATTTGCAAAAGCGTCATCATATCCCGAGTTGGTGGTGTGCAATAAATAGGTCCATCAAAATTATACCTGTATAGTAATGGAACAAGGCCAGAATGGTCAAGATGCGCATGTGTAATTACCACAGCATCAATAGTTTCTATCGGTAAAACTTCAGGTAAATGCAGATATGGGGTTCCATTTGAATCTGATGAAACATCAACACCAACATCAATTAACACTTTGCTATCCTGAGTGTGTAGAAGACTACAAGACCGTCCGACTTGTCTAAAACCACCAAGTCCTGTTACGCGAACAAAATGTTCCCCTTCAGAGACACCTCGGTGAAGACGCCGTCCAACTTTTCGAAGAATTTCTTTACGATCCTCACTCATCATCCGTAAAAATCCACGAATCTCCTGTACCGTTTTAGATTGTAATGGAGGAGTACGGATGATACGAGGCGACCAATTGATTTTACGGCGTATCTCATTAAGATAACGACCTTGTTTACCAATAGCAACTCCTGGTTTCATCACTTCAATTGTTACTTCACCAACATCTGGTTGAAAATAAATATTACTAACTTCAGCATCTTTTGGTATGATTTTTAGGATTTTTTTCTCAGCGGTTTCTTCCTCAGTGATAACTGATGGATCAGGACGAACGACGATACGTTTTTGTAACATCTTTGCTAACTGTTTAACTAAATCGTCTTTTTCAGCAAATTTATCAGGATCTTTTGTATACAAAACGACTAAAGCACCTTCAAATTCCACATCTGAAACATCGATACTTGGAGGTACTGTAGCCCTGACTTTACCTTTTATTTCACGTAAAACATCTTCGGCAGTCATAGAAATTCCAACTTTTTATTACTTTATGTTATAAGTAGTGTTTAACAATAGAATTCATATTTTTTTGAAATATAAAGAATAATTAAGAGAATGATAGACAAAGGAGTGTTTTTATTTTTTTAATGCAGCCATTTTTTGTTTGACTTTATCTTCTGAGATTTCATCAAACCCATCTTTAGAGATGAAAGCTACACTGATCATTCCGCCAGAAGCTGAATCTCGGCTGATTGCAGATGAAATCGCTCGAACAGCCAAATTAACACCTTCTTCTTTGGACATATTCTCTTTATAATGATCTTCGAGAACTCCAAAGACATATGGGGAACCTGATCCAGCTGAGGTATATGTATCAGGAATTGATCCTCCCGCAGCATCTAATGCATATACATGTCCTCCATCAGCATCAAATCCGCCGAGGACTAATTGAACATAATAAGGCATAAACTTTCGCTGATTCATAATGTTAGCCATCAATGTGGCTGCACTTTTCACAGGCATTGGTGCGTCTCTTTTCAAACGGTAGAGATTTGCTTCAGCACTTAGATATCGAGCAAGTGATTGTAAATCTCCAACAAGACCTGCAGTGGCCAAAGCAAGGTGATCGTCAATCTTATAGAGTTTCTTTGTTTTTTTATGTGCAATTAATGTTCCCATGGTAGCTCGTTGTTCAGTTGCAATAACTACGCCATCTTTGCACACCATTCCTAACGTTGTCGTCCCAGTTTTTTTAACATCATCTGATGTCATGATTATCTCCTCAAAATTATAGCAAAAATTGCAGGATGCAATCCCCCTGCCTTTATATATAGTTTTTGCATTTCCCAACATTTTATCCTTTTTTGTATTTCAAAAGCTATATTTTAACAATTCAATAATAAATGATATAGTTTAAATATAGTGGTATTATATAGTTGGTAACGCAGTATGACTACGCTTATTCTTAACGTTGATCGTGACGATGATTTTGGGAGAAAGGCTCATATTTCTAGTCCAATCATAGGCTATGAAGATAATGTAAGAGCTGCTCAAACATTTGGTCAGGTTGATCCAGAAGATTCTGATTTAAATGCAATCTATTATGCGATCTCCTTATTTAAAAAGTTGAAGGAAACAAAACAAGATGTAGCAATCGCTACCATTTGTGGTCATATGAATGTTGGGATTAAATCAGATACCATCATTGCTCAACAATTTGAACAAGTTCTAGCACAAATCGATGTAGATGATGTAGTACTTGTTACAGATGGAGCTGAGGATGATTATATCCTTCCGATCATTCAATCACGTGCAAAGATTTCTTCAATCCAACGCGTGTCAGTAAAACAAAGCCGGCAGTTAGAGGATACATATTATCGTTTGATTAAGATATTGGATGATGAAAAAGTTCAGAAACAATTTTTATTACCTATTGGTTTAGTTCTCATCGTTTGGTCTATTTTTGTGTTGCTTGATATGGGATCAAGTGGAATGGGAGCAATCCTTTTAACATTGGGTGCTTACCTTTTAGTTAGAGTGTTTAGGTTGGAAAAGAATCTCTTTTCATTTGCGGGAGAAATTAAATCTGGTTTTTTAACAGGCAAACTTACGATGTATACCTCGTTTATCTCAGCAGTTATACTGATAGCTACCATGTTCCTTGCATATAATAATGCAAATTTTGCATCAGATGTGGAATGGATACCTGTTCTTTCATTCATCTCGAATATGATCTGGGGGATTGTCATAGCGGGTTTACTTGTGATATTTGGCCATGTCGTTGATTCATATGTAAAGGATAAAAAAGCCCCATGGAGTTATTGGATTTATCCGTTTTCGCTTTTTGCTTTTGGGTTTATTTCTTCAGCGATTTTTGAATCATTGCATAAAGCTTTATTGAATTGGCCAGACACTTTTTACATTGAACCATTCTTTACCCCATTTTTTATTGGTAATACCTTAACTGGGATTATGATTACTATTGTAGGTGCTGTTACTTATCATTATATTAAAGAAATGGTGCAAACAAAAGAAAATGAAATTGAAGTTGAAAAACAAACTAATTAAGCAGTAATCACATTTTTTTGATTAATATGGATTATGAACAATGGAAGAAAGTATATCAAGACATTTCAAAGGATTTAAATATTGATAGGAATAAAGATGAGGTTGCATCTGAAATACTTGATACGCTCATTGGTCAGAATCTGACAACATATTGTTCTGTTAATACTTTTCTTGATCTCATTTCAAATCGAACAGTTTTTGTTTTTGGAGCAGCACCATCTTTAGAATTGGAAGTTAAAAATAATATTCATAGATTTAAACAATCCGTATTAATTGCAGCAGATGGAGCCACATCAGCACTGCTTAAATATGATATAGTTCCAGATGCAATCATTTCTGATCTTGATGGAATTGTTGCTGATCAAATTAATGCAAATGAAAAAAATGCAATTCTTGTTGTGCATGCTCATGGCGATAACGTTAGCATGATACAGCAAACAATCCCTCGTATCAAGGGACCATATTTTGGGTCTATTCAAACTAATCCAAGTAAGTACTCTTTTGTGAAAAACTTTGGAGGATTTACTGATGGTGATCGCTGTGTTTTTTTCGCAGATTATTTTCATGCGAAAAATATTATCCTTGTGGGGTTTGATTGTCAAGCAAAACCTGGTTTTTACTCATTTCAAAAAAGTAAAAATCAACAGATGAAAAAGAAGAAACTAGCATGGTGTCAGCATTTTTTAGACAAATTCAAAGAACCGTATCTTACACATATTTAAGCTAGTATCTTTTTTTCTTTTGCAGTTAGATAGACTCCAGTGAGCACGATACCGCCACCAATGAGAGTCCAGATTGTTGGAATTTCATTGATCCAAGGAATAAGTAATGCAAGAAATGCTGATCCAATTGGTTCTCCTAACAAAGCAACAGAAGCTAGAGATGCACGAATGTGAGCTAGTGACCAGTTATAGAGGGTATGGCCACCGATTCCAGAGACAATTGCCATTATTAAAATGAGAAAGATATCTTGAGTTGTTATGGCAAAAAGATGAGTTTGTGATATACCAATAAATCCTAAAAGGACAATAGTGGAAATAGCATAGACGATGAGTGCATAAATAATTACAGAGACCGTTCTTCGCATGTATCGGCCGCCTAATATGTAAAGACCTGCCGCAACGCCACCTAGAAATGCAAGGATGTTACCATATAATGAGGTTTGATCAAATGCACCACTATAGTTACCATATACTAATACAAATACACCACTTAATGATATAAAAATTCCTGCAATGTTTGTTTTTGATATTTTTTCTTTAAGAAATATGTATGAGAGGGGCGCAACCAATATTGGATGGGATGTGACTAGGATTACTGAGCTAGCTACTGAAGTGAATTGTAGTGAGCTGATCCAAAACATAAAGTGAAATGCAAGAATGATACCTATTATAGTCATTAATACTAATTCTTTAATAGTTATTTGTTTTAGTTGGGCTCTAAACCGAGGAATTAGGAGGAAAACTGGCAGAAGAAGTGTTGTTGTAAAAAGCAATCGATAGAAAGATATTAGAAGAGGTTGAGCAGTACATGTTTTAATGATTACTGCAGCAAAGGAAACACCTATGATTGAAATAAATAAGGCGATAAGTGGAGTTTGTTTCATAAAGTTTCTTAGAGCAAGGGTATTGTGATTTCTTTTTTATTTTTTTGCTTAAAATACGATTTTAACCAAAATTAAACCTTTAATTTACCTATTATAAAAACA
>CAZYLG010000126.1:0-5946 GCA_964648565.1 uncultured Thermoplasmatales archaeon | reverse complement strand
CAAGTTGGTATGATCATACTCATGTGAGAACGATTAAAGAAGGAATTAATAATGCGAGTAATGGTGATACTGTTTTTGTGTATAATGGATTATATCCGGAGAATATTATTGTAAATAAAACCATTAATCTGATTGGTGAGGAAAAGGAGAACACAGTTATTTTCGGTGAAAATGTTAGATATGAACCTGATCAACTTTTTGAAGAAGGATTCGAACAAGGTTTTCCACCCGAGAATTGGACTAATGATGGCTGGCAGGATAGTTTTTATGGTCAAGCACATAATGGATCTCACTGGGCATATTCCTGTGGGGATGGTGATGTGTTAACCATGCCTGAGGTTCAGATTTTATACTCGCCAGAACTATCATTTTGGACCTGTGCAGAGAATAGTGCCCATCCTGAAGATTTAGAAGTTTATTGTAATGGCGATTTAGTCTTTGTTGATTATGGGTTCACCCATACGTCTTATGAAAAGCAAACCGTTGATCTAAGTGCATATGAAGATACAACAGTGGTTATTGAATTTATAGGATTAACGCAGAGTTATTACGGCCAATGTTTAGATGATATTCAATTGAAAAGTCATCTGCTTGGACCATCTTGGCAGAGAGTAGTGAAAATTAACGCTGATTTTGTAAATTTATCTGGCTTCACCATTACAAATGGTTTTGATGCATCTATTCAAACTTTAGGTGTCTACATTGAATCAAATCATACAACTATACTTGATAATATTATAAACGATCATGCCTATGGTATTGAATTACATGATTCTTCTAATATTTTAATTGAAAATAATGTTATTGAAAATAACGTGTATCATGGAATTTATTTATGGGCCTCATCAGGTTCAATAGAAAATACAATTATTCAAGATAATACGTTGAATAACTTAGGAAATGATATTTGGTTGTATGGAATTCAATCAGATACTGCCATTATTAAAAATAACATTCAGAGTGGCATTCTACTAGAATATTCCTCATTCATCAACGTTGAAAATAATATTTTTTCAAATAGTGGGCTTAGTTTAGGTTTTTCAAACAATAATATCATCAAAGGAAATACCATTATTAATAGCAATCAAGGCATTAATCTAGGATCGACCTGTGAAAATAATCTCATCTATCATAATAATTTGGTTAATAATAATGAGAGTGCTTTTGATAATGGGATAAACACATGGTATAATAGTACACTTCAAGAAGGTAATTATTGGAATGATTATACGGGAAATGATGCTAATGGTGATGGAATTGGTGATACTGCATATAATGTTTCAGGAGGTAATAATCAGGATGTGTATCCCTTTATGAAACCGTATAGATGGAAAGAAGATATAAATCAAAGCGTGTTTGATCGTGGTTTTCCGGTGCGTCATGCGGTTGATGGTGATTGGGCTGGTGGGCAAAGTTTTATTCCAACGACAAATGTTATTTCAAAATGTGATCTTTATTTACGAAGTTTTGGGACACCTGAATTTGATTTAACCGTTGAACTTCGAAAAAATAATCCAAAAGGACCATTGATTAATACTGCTACAATAGAATCTTTAGAAGTACCCAGTTCATGGAGTTGGCTGAGTATTGATTTCACTGATACAATTATTGATGCAGGTATGAACTATTTTATCGTTATCCCACCAGCACCAAGTGGTGTTACTACCAGTTTTGGATATGAATGGGGGTATGCTTTCAGCAATCAATACGACAATGGTAGTTTTTGGTTTACCCGTGATGGTGGAGCGCTTTGGCGTGATCTTCCAACCATGTATGAATT
Source organism: uncultured Thermoplasmatales archaeon (assembly GCA_964648565.1). Lineage (GTDB taxonomy): Archaea > Thermoplasmatota > E2 > DHVEG-1 > DHVEG-1 > EX4572-165. Next base: position 4,166 of record CAZYLG010000126.1, on the reverse strand, counting down.
TAGTTTTAAAATATATGGATATTAATAAAAAAGTATATCTAGCATTTATGATAATAATGTATTGGCGGTTAAAAGAAAATGGATAATTTACATAAAGATCGTTTACATCAAAAAAAATCTTTTAAAAACAGATGGATTTCGGTCTTTTTCATAACATTTTTTCTTTGTTTATCTGTACAATCACAACTTGTTATTTCTGAAAATGGAAAAATGCCTAAAAATGAGATTGATTGGTGGCCTATGTTTGGTCACGACCTCACCCATTCTCGTGTTACCTCTTCAGATAATCCAGAATCAAATAATTTGATTTGGTCGTATCAAATAGGAAATCAGATTAATTCCTCTGCAAGCATACAATATAATAATGTGTATGTTGGTGGATCTGATGGAAAAGTGTATTGTTTGAATTCAACTACGGGAGATTTTATTTGGGAATATCTGACTGGTGCTCCTGTTATTTCTAGTCCTGCGATTGCTGATGGGAAAGTGTATGTTGGAAGTGATGATGATACTTTTTATTGTTTAGATGCATTCACGGGTAGTAAACTTTGGAGTTACACGGCAGGATTAGGCGTTGAATCCTCCCCTGCTTTTTATGAAGGATTTGTCTATGTTGGCAGTTGCGATGGACATTGCTATTGTTTTAATGCTGATACCGGGGTTAGATTGTGGAAATACGATACGGGTGAAGGAGTATTTCCATCTCCGGTTATTTCACATGGTCAGGTGTATGTTGGAAACTTAAATGGTTTTGTGTATTGTTTGAATGCTACAACTGGTAACCTTGTTTGGAGTAATCAAGTTGCAACTTCGGTGTGGTCTTCACCAACCGTTGCCTATGGAAAGGTGTACATTGGAAGTAATAATGGTAACGTTAATTGTTTAAATGCTTCCACGGGTGATTTAGAATGGGCTCATCAAACCGGTGGACCAGTTGTTTCTAGTCCTGCGATTGCTGATGGGAAAGTGTATGTTGGAAGTGATGATGGTAATATTTATTGTTTAGATGCGTTCAACGGATCAAAAAGTTGGAAGTATTTATCAGAGAACTTGGTGCAATCTTCTCCAGCATTGACCAATACTCATCTTTACATAGGTAATCATGATGGAATCTTATTTTGTCTTGATAGGTTGAATGGAACTAAAAAATGGAGTTTTGAGACTAGTTCAGTGGTTTTTTCTTCCCCTTCTATCGTGAATGGTAATATTTATGTGGGTAGTAGAAATGGAAAGATTTATTGTTTAGGGGAGAAGCTAGGTCTTGATGTGAATCAAAGTAGTTTTGACCGGGGATTTCCAATCAGGCATGCCGTTGATGGTGATTGGGCCGGTGCACAAGATCTCACACCAACAATGAACTATATTTCCAGTGTTGATTTGTATTTACGAAGTTTTGGTGTTCCAGAATTTGATTTAACCCTTGAACTCAGAGAAAACAATCCGGAAGGAACACTCTTAGATAGTGTGACATATAGTCCTAGTGAAGTTCCAAATAGTTGGGATTGGTTTACTGTTGATTTTACAGATGTAGATGTGGATCCTGTAACTGATTATTTTATTGTGTGTCCGCCAGCTCCAACTGGAGTCACCAGTAGTTTTGGCTATGAATGGGGGTATGCTTTTGGTAATCAATATGATGGGGGTAGTTTTTGGTTTACCCGTGATGGAGGCATTCTCTGGAGAGATTTACCGACCATGTATGAATATACATTTCGGATATATGGATATGATTAATTTTTCATGCAAAATAATTTATAATGACAAATCATTATAATAAGTTACATCTTATTTATCTTGGGGGTAAACAATGAAAAAACAATATCAAAAAAAAATTGGAATTTTAATAACACTTACTATTATCAGTATGATATCACTCTCTGTAACAGCAGTTGGTGAATTACCAAATGAGAATATTGAAAACGAATTTGATTCAATCCAATTCACATTTCAATTTACTGAACCACGTTTTTCTCAAATTGAGTTAAATAATCAATTATTCACACGAATCTCAGTTCCAGGAACATTGTTAACTGGTCAAAACATGGGTGGCCCTCAAATACCAGCTAAACCGGTAAGCATTCTCCTCCCTCAAGGAACCACTTATAAAAATATTGAGATAACGTATTCTGAACAAAAACTGGTTGATACCGCAGCAAAAAATATAAATTTACAATCTAATCCAATAGCACCTTATCAACCACCAATACCTCTTGGTTCAAATCCACCAGAAACTCATCTTTTTAATCAAGGAATCTATGATAATGACTTTAGTGTTCCAGGGAAACTGTATGATTTTGCAAAAATTGGTTACTGTAGAGGATACACGATTTTATCATTTTCCTTGTTTCCAACTGATTATAATCCTTCAGAAGCAATGATTTCGTATTATCCTTCAATAACTGTTGATGTTGATTTACAACATGCTGATTCAATTAATACAAACTACCGAGGAATCCCGGATGATGCCACCTGGGTTAAATCATTAGTAATTAATCCAGAAATGACCTCCTCATATACTCAACAAACCTTATCTGAAACATTGTATGATGGAGGGCTTTGCGATCCAACGGATAATGGAGGGGAAGGTTACGATTATGTGATTATCACTACCGAAGCATTATTTGATTTTGATGAAACGTATACGTGGGATGATCTTATTGATCAAAAAGAATCAGAAGGACTTCATGCCACTAAAATTACTGTTGAAGATATTACTGCTTGCTCAGATTATTGGAATACGTCTAATTCATTATTCAATGATTCAGCAGCATTAATACGAGAATTCTGCAAGGATGCATATGCTGATTGGAACACGCAGTATATTCTCATTGGTGGTGATGATGATGGAGAAAATAGGATTGAACGTCGAGAAATGGATTCAGCTTCGGAATCAAATGTAGAAACTGATATTTATTGGACTCGACTTGATAACAATTTTAACAATGATGAGGATGATGATTGGGGTGAAGAAGGAGATGGGGGATTCGACTTTTATTCAGAACTTTTTAGTGGAAGTATTCCGTGTGATGAAGGAATCGATGTTTCTAACTGGTTAACAAAAAGTTTTTATTATGCAAATTCAACCGAAAAAGATTATTTAGAAAACGCTGCTTTTTTCGGTGGAGACACTGGATGGGAGGCACAAGGAGACACCGTAATAGAATTTAGTGCGATTAAAGGAACTGATGATTGGATGGGTCCAAATCCCGATGGAGACGGCCCTTATCCAGAATGGCTCGGATTCCAATACGGATTTGAAACCTGGAACTCTGTTAATCCTGGTAAAGAATATAATTTATCCGTAAAATGGACGGCTGAACCCCCTAATCCAGGTTGGCAGGGAGGAAGTTCCTCTTCAGCTGAATCAGGTTTTAGAGACGCTATTAACAATGATCAATGCACGTTAATTAGTGGCGTAGCTCATGCAAATGCAGGAATGTCTTTGGATGTATATTCTTCAACGTGGGAATCAGAATATCATAATACGAAACCATTTTTCTTAACAGATCAAGGTTGTCATTGTGGCGATATGGATGCAGCTGATGATGGTGTTCTGCATTCAATGCTGTTTCACTCTGATACCGAACTAGCATTTGCTTGTATATATAATACTGGTTATGGCTGGGGAAATTATGATGGAACGAATGCAAGTAGTGCCGTTCAAATGAAGAGTTTCTGGGATTACATGTTTGATATAACGAATAATTCACAAAGTGTAAACAATTGGCAGATTGGTAAAGCTCAGGAATGGGCTCGTGATTTAATGGGGCCAATGATTGAGTGGAATCCAGATGGAGATGATGGATCATATCGAAATAACATTCAATCCTGTCTACTTTTCGGCGATCCTGCTCAATTAATAAAAGTTCCATTTGTTCCAGATAACGATATCCGTGTTTCAAGTTTATCTATTCCTAGTGTTGTTGCTCATGGAGAAGAGCAAACTGTTTCTGCAACTGTAAAAAATGTTGGAGAAAATATGGAATCAAATATCCTTATTAATTTTTCAATAAATGGAACAGTATTAGATTCAACCACCATTAGTTCATTAGACTCTATGGAAAACACTATGGTCTCTTTTACTTGGAATCCTGATTATGGTACGTATTTTGTTGAAATCGAATCACAACCAATTCCAAATGAATATGATTTGAATAATAACAATG
>CAZYLG010000125.1:0-5999 GCA_964648565.1 uncultured Thermoplasmatales archaeon | reverse complement strand
TGGACTGGGGAATGAAAAACCGGTTATCAAAAATCATTCGGCCAAAAGATGGTCGAACAGTAATGTTAGCAGTTGACCATGGCTATTTCATGGGACCAACAACAGGACTTGAAAATATTGAGAAAACAGTAAAACCATTATTGCGATATGCTGACACCTTAATGCTTACCCGTGGAGCACTCAGGAATTACATAACTCCGGATACAAAAATACCAATTGTACTTCGTGTATCTGGTGGGACGAGTATTTTGAACAAGGATCATTTGCTTCACGAAGGAACTGTTGTGGACATTGAAGATGCTATTAGATTAAATGTTTCTGGAGTTGCTTTTTCGATTCTAGTTGGTCAATCCTTTGAACGAGACACGCTTTTGGGTATGACTGAATATATCAACAAATGTGAACGATATGGTATACCAGTTCTAGCTGTTACTGCAGTTGGACGAGGTTTAGGAAAGGATGCGAAATATTTGAGTCTTGCAAGTCGAATGGCAGCTGAACTTGGTGCTCATATTGTGAAAACCTATTATTGCAAAGATTTTGAAAAAGTAGTTGATACCTGTCCAGTACCAATTGTGATAGCTGGAGGAAAGAAACAACCTGAGCAAGACGCGTTACAAATGGCTTATGATGCATTACAAGCTGGAGCATGTGGAGTGGATATGGGTCGAAACATCTTTCAGAGCACTGATCCAGTTGGTATGATGCAAGCAGTTAACGCTGTCGTTCATAAAAAATATGAGCCAAAAGAAGCATATCAACTGTTTAAAGATCATAACGCAAAAAAATAATTAAGAAAAGAAAAAATCCAATATTAATTACTCTCTATGACTGTTGAAACAAAGTCTTCAACAGACGGGATTTCTTTTCTTATTTTTCCTTTTCTATCCATGTGAACTATTAATGTTTCATCAAGCACCATTGCTTGTTTTTCTTGTAAATCGGATTTGATTAAATCGACTGCTTTTGAACCAGGTTTTTCTCCACCACCACAAGTAATGAAAACACTTGCTTTCGTATTATTAAAACCAGTAGTTTTCTGAATCATGGTTTTAATTAATGGTGCTGGTTTTCCAACCCAGATTGGACAACCAATAAACAGTAGATCATATGATGAAACATCAAATGTATCATTTTGAATTGGAAGCGGTTTTTGCCGTATCGCTGAAAAACTAGCTTTAAAAAAACCAGGTTCCTCCTCTGGGTTTACCTCAACGAGATCAACATCAAGCTTCTTTTTTTCAGCTTGTTGTTTGATTCTATCTGCAATTTGTTTCGTGTTTCCTGATTTGGAGTAGAATAGAATACCAATTTTCATAGGATTTCACAACTTCGCAAATACTGTTTGTCTTTTTTAGTTTTTCATGTTTTTTTTGCATAATTAATTATTTTGGTAAGCTGTTTTCTTGCACAATATTTTTGATTACCAAGTTATTCTCTGTATGGTGATTAGTATTTCAAATTCAATGAAGGTAGCAATGTATTACAATAACAAGGATGTTCGTATTGAACAACAACAAATCCCTGAAATCAGTGATGATGAAATCTTGGTAAAAGTCATGGCCAGTGGTATTTGTGGCAGTGATGTTATGGAATGGTACCGGATTAAAAAAGCACCCTTGGTTCTTGGTCATGAAATCGCGGGAATCGTTGAAAAAACAGGAAAAAACGTTAATAAATTCAAACCTAAAGACCGTGTGTTTGTTACTCACCATGTTCCATGTAACACTTGTAGGTATTGTTTACAAGGAGAACATACCATTTGTGAAACCCTTCATTCAACCAAGTTTTACCCGGGTGGTTTTGCTGAATACTTACGTACTCCAGCTATTAATGTTGACCGGGGCACATTTCTTTTACCCGATAACGTTAGTTTTGATGAAGGAACCTTTGTTGAACCACTTGCTTGTGTAGTCCGAGGATTTCACAAAGCAGATTTTAAGCCTGCTAAATCCGTTCTTGTGTTAGGAAGTGGTATTGCTGGATTGCTTCATATTAAACTTGCAAAAGCCTATGGTGCCACAAAAGTTTTTGCCACTGATTTATCTGAGTATCGGTTACAGTTAGCTAAAAAAAGTGGAGCTGACAACGTCTTTCATGCAACTGAAGATATTGAAAAAAATATTCGCAAACATAATGATGGCCGACTTGCGGATATTGTGGTGCTTACTGCAGGAGTTCCAGTAGCAGTAAAACAAGCATTTAGTTGCGTTGAAGATGGTGGAACCGTGTTATTATTTGCTCCAACAACTCCTGGTGAAAAAATACCACTTGATTTCTTTGAACTTTGGAATAAACAAATCCATGTAACCTCTACCTACGCAGGGGCTGGACGAGATATTATGGAATCAATTGATCTGCTCAGTTCAAAAACAATAACTGTAACAGATCTAATCAGTCATAAACTTCCATTAACTGAAGCAAAAAAAGGATTCAGTCTTGTAGCAGAAGCTGATGAATCAATGAAAGTAATCTTACTTCCTCATGAAAAATAAATAAAGAAGAAACAATGAGGATTTATTGTTCTTTCTTTTCATCTTCATGTTTTCCTTTTTCCATGGAAAGTGTGTAGTTTCCAGTTGTTTGAATACTTGGTTTTTTCTCAAAAAGATAATAAAACAAGGCGAAAAATAACACAAATCCAAAGATAAACAAACCAATGAAAATGAGTGCTAAAGCTAAAATTCCGAAAATAGCAAGCATTCCAAGGATAATGCCAATAAATCCAAGTAAATGTAAAATAAGATAGATAACTGCAGCAAAGAGTACTGCAGCAAAAGATACTCCTGCAAGACCTTTTAACATTGTTGACTCCTAATCATTAAGAAGTGCACCGACAACGCCGCCACTATTACCCGAGGTTCCTCCAGATCGAGGCATAAATGGGGCAAGTGCAGCAGCAAGATTTGCAATGTTCATTGATTGTAATATCACTTTTCCAGGTCCTTTTAATGTAGTGAGAAATATTCCTTCTCCGCCAAGAAACATGGTTTTAATTCCTTTCACTCGCTCAATGTCAAAATCAACTGAATCTTCCCATCCAACAACACTTCCCGTGTCAACTTTTAATACTTGATCTGGTTGTAATTCAAATTCAACAAAATCTCCAGAGGCATGAATGAAAACGGTACCTTGTCCTGACATTTTTTGCAAGATGAATCCTTCTCCGCCAAAAAACATGGATCCAAGTCTTTTTTGAAAACCAACACTCATTTCTACACCATCTTCAGCAACAACAAATGCATCTTTTTGCACCATCCACTGTTTACCCGAATTAATTTCTAAGGCTTTTATTGTCCCGGGGACAGCTCCTCCAAATGAAACCATTCCCTCTCCACCAGTGGTAGTAAATTCAGTAAGAAACATTGTTTCTCCAGCAAATTTTCTGCCGATTCCTTTCAGAAAACCGCCTCTCATTTTTGCTTCCATACTCATGTTACCGCTCATATAAATCATGGTTCCAGCTTCTGCATACACTTTTTCACTGGGACCAAGTTGAATAGTAACCAATTGTAAATTATCTCCAGTTATTTTATGTTCCATAATACCACCTTATCAATTTTATCTGATGATAGATATCCCGTCTTATTATTTTAAGTTATTTTTCAACAGAACCATACCTTCAGAAAAATAAAAACATGTTATTTTTTCAAAACATTAATCACCTGCATTCTTATTTTCCTGCATTGTTTTTATGAAAAAAATAAAAGCAATCTGGGAACTCATGCGGCTTGAACATGGAATTATGCTTGCGCTAGGCATTTTCATTGGTTCCATAATTACATTACAAACAACCTCTGGACTAACCTTATCAGATTTTCCGATTGATAAATTCGTGTTAACCTTTTTTGTTGCATTATTCCTTGAAGCAAGTACCTTTGCTTTAAATGATTATTTCGATCTTGCAATAGATAAAGCAAACAAACGAAAGGACCGGCCACTTGCTCGAGAGGATATCGACCCAAAAGCAGCAGTAATTATTTTTATACTGTTCTTCCCACTAGGAATCATCTTTTCTTATTTTGTAAATACAACGTGTTTTATTATCGCACTTATTACTGCACTATTTGCCATTTTCTATGATGTGTTCTTGAAAAAAATCAAGTTACTCAGCAATTTTTACATTGCATATGTGATGGCTATCCCATTTGTGTTTGGATCAGCTGCTGTTCAATCTTCTGAATCTGTTCTTCAAACACTTGATCCAGCTGTAATCATCATTGCATTAATTGCATTTCTTGCTGGATCCGGCCGGGAAATAATGAAGGATGTTATGGATTTTGCTGGAGACACAAAACAAGGAGTAAAATCCTTTCCAAAATATATTGGTATTCCATGGTCCAAGCGAATTGCATCATTATTTTATTTGGCTGCAGTAGGATTAAGCATTCTTCCATTTATCCAACCGGTTTACACCGTTTATTATTACAATTATGTGTACCTATCTATTGTTCTTCTCACTGATGTATTGTTAGTGTTTACGAGTGCTCAACTTTTAGCCAAAAAAGATATGGATATGCCTAAATACCGAAAAATCACATTATTAGCGATTTTTCTAGGTTTGCTCTCGTTTTTTTTAGGAGCATTTATAGGGTAGAAATCTGTTATATACTGGTGAATTTTTCATGATACAAGGCGATTTCATCGGCATCCTCTTCGTTTATGGCTATGTCGCACTTCTTTTAGGAGTCACTGAAAAAGTATTAGTTAAACATCCAGAAACTAGTAGGAAAGTGCTTCATATCATGGTTGGAAACATCGCCTTTTTACTTCCAATTTTTGTTACTAGAGAAATGATGGCGTTTGTTGCAGCTGGACCGTTCATCTTTCTTACTTTTTTAATGAGTCCGTATACACCAATTAAATCAATACGGGGAAAAACATCTTCAGCAGGTCATAGCATGGGCCTAGTGTATTATGCAATAACTTGGACGATTCTAGCATATTTGTTCTTTGATCATATGATTGTGATTGCTATTGGGATCTTTGCAATGTCATATGGTGATGGATTCGCTTCGCTAATTGGTGTTAAATATGGTAGACACAAATATAATATTGCAGGTGATGAAAAAAGTTTTATTGGAACTGTTGCCATGTTTTTTTCCACGTTTGTGGGAATGATTGTAGCTATCGTTTACTATAATATTGTTCAAGGAACCGGGTTTTCGTTTACACTTGTTTCCATTGGATTTTTACTTTTATTTGCAGCAAGTGGAGCTATCGTTGAAGGATTCACGCCGAAAGGACTTGATAATCTTACGGTTCCCTTTGTGATTGCAGCTATGTACTGGATGGTTTATATTATCTAAAAAGAACAATTAGGTTTGTTGTATCATGCGATTAATCATTGTTGATGGCCTTGACGGTGTCGGAAAAGATACACATGGACGACTGATTGCAGAATATTACAAGGATAGTGGTGAACAAGTTATTCTTCGATCTCATCCTGCAGTCGATAATTATTTTGGACGGAAAGCAAAAGACGCTTTGCTTCATCCTGGAAAAACAAATAAGATCAAAGCATCAGTGTACTACATGTTTGATGTTCTCAGATCAATTCGAAAATATTATCGTCCTCAAAAAAAAGCAACGCTTATCATGGTTCGGTATCTTATGGGAACAGCTTATCTTCCCAGGAAACTGGTTCGTTTTGGTTATTCCTTTTTTGAACATTTCGTTCCCACCTCACCTTACATGTTCTTTTTAGATGCACCGAGTGAAGAAATTTTGAATCGTATCAGAGAACGATCTGAACATGAGATCTTTGAAACCTATGATGCTCTTGAAAAAGTACGGAAAAAAGCAATGCTTCTTCTTAAGAACTGGTATGTGATCGATACTTCCGGATCAGTTGATGATACGTTTTCAGCAATTGCGTTATTGTTAGAAGAACTTGATAAAACAGAAGAACCTTAATTTTATAAAAAGACTTATATATTTTGCTTGTTACTTTATTTATATGGATGGGGGAGTAATCCTAATTTTTTCCCATCTTTCCT
>CAZYLG010000124.1:0-6037 GCA_964648565.1 uncultured Thermoplasmatales archaeon | reverse complement strand
TTAGAGAACAGACAGACCTAAATGTTCTCTATCCAAAAGGAATAATTGTTATAGGGAGGCGAAAGGAGACGGATATTAAATTATTGAAAGCACATGAACTTATTTGGGGAAAAAATATTGAAGTATTGACATATGATGATATTTTGGACAGGGCAAAACAATCTATAAAAAATATCAAGAAAAGAAAAAAATAATATTTAGATTGGTAATAGAATGGAAATTGAAATAAAAAAAGACATTATAGTTAGTCTTACAGATAAAGATTGGAATGAATTATCAAAGGCCCCAATAATTAAGGAAGTAAAAAGATACACGGTCACAATAAAGAAATCCTATGGTGTGAGAGAGAATATTAGAAATTGGTAAATGAGACTTATATTATGTAGTCATTTTCACAGCCAAAAGGCTTCTCCGGATGCAAGAGACTATGATAGATAGCAGTATCAATCAAATCTTCAACCATGAGTTCCATTCCTTCATCAGGTTCAAGGTTCTCTTTATGACAGAGTTCCTCAAAGGATTGGTATTTCTTTCGTTTGCCTTGTGATTCCAATTTTAATCTGGCTATTTCTTCAGCCATTTTAAAGAGCATCTTCTTTGAACATATCTCTGTTTCTGTCTCATGAAACTGCGGGTTATAGAACTCCAACAAATCTGCTGATGACTCTTCATCTGATTTTGTGATGGTTTTAGCACGTCCTATTACAATATGATTGCTTTCTTGTTTTATGTAGACCTGGTCATTCTTTGTAATTCCCAAGTCGGAAAATGCATTATATAGAACCTCACCTGCTTCTGCAGATTGAACTATCTCTTTTTTCATAGTATCACTCTTTGGATTATTTGACCCAATATCCAATCGTGATAACAAAAGGCAGTATATGATTACTCTGATATAAATTCCAAAAAAATCTAATATCAATATTCAAATCTTGATTAGAATATGAAACAATAAAAAAATCAAGATAAAACAACCCATCCAGTTAAAAACAAGGATAAAACCATTATTATTTCTCTATCTATTCATGTAATAAAATTTATTTCTTCTTAATTTTGACTGATGTGCAGATTCTCGTTTAGGTGGTTTCGGAAACTTGGCTTTGGATTTCTTAGATTTTGATGAACTCAAAAGTGCAAACAATAATGCTAATATCAGAATAACGAGTATATATCCAATGTACTTTAATGCCAGAAAAGTATAATCTGCTAATGCATCTTTTTCCAATTGCGATAATATATTTGAAATAATCAAAGCAAATGTACTAAATAGCCAAAATGAGAAAAACAGTACGATTCCAATTACTAAATCGTGTAAAAATAAGGTTAATAGAACTGAAATTGATAAAGAGATTATTAATAATAAAAAAATAATTACTGTTGCTTTTCCATCAGCACTTTTAACTTCATCTGATAAATTCTTATTTTTAATTTGATATTGGCTCTGATGTTTATCTAATCTTATATGGTCTAAAACAACATCTTTGATATATGGCCTATATCTTTCAGGTACTTTATTCCAAAATATTTGTTCTGCTTTCTTAGGAGTAGTATGTGGGTCGTGCCTATATTTTCTATGAGTTTTTCCTATTATATTACTGGGTTCATCCATCCATCTATGAATCTCTTTAAAATTATATCCATATCTCTTTATAGAATCTTCACAATGTTCTTTATTATTCGGCATTTTATTATTCCCATTTCAAACCTATTTTTATGTATTAAATAAAATAGTGATGGAACCCGCAATTCGTCTATGGGTAATCTAAATTAACATATCCACAAAAAAGACCCTCATCACTATTGGAATAAGGATAATAGCCATAATCAATACAATAATTTCCACTTTCAGATAAATCAATATTAAAAATCACAAATTTATGGTTTAATTCGGGGTATTCTTTTTCAGCCCATTCTTTAATGTTGTCTTCAAACTCAGAATAACGATACATCCAATGTCCATTAAAATAATTGTCCAAGTCCGTTTCCTTAACTACCTCTTTAATTGCCTCTTTTAATGCTTCCTTGATATCTATTCTTAATTGAACTTCAGGGTCTACATAATCATCAGAATCATTTGTTGATGAATTATCATCAAAACTTTCACCTTCTTCGCTTTCTTTTTTATTACATCCACTAAATCCGACAGTTAGAAACCCAAGCATGAATCCTATTGCTAATAGTTTTTTATTCATTCTTTTCCCTCCATTAATCAGAGATAACCACCGACAGAGACAACGCAATAGTCACCAGTTGCTGTATCTGTTTGAACAACGACTCCATCCACTTTTAATGTTGCAGTAAGGCGAATATAACTTTCAGTTCCTCCATCATTTTGGACATAAACGGAATAATACTCCCCTTCTTTAGCATCGTGTATTGTCCGTTTCCAAGGTAAACTTCCATAAGATGTACTACTGCTATAATCATCTAAGGTATAACTAATATCAATGTCTGGGTCATAATCAGATATGAATTCTGGTTCACCTACGACCTCAAGTTCAACATCATAAGTTTCAGGCATATCTATAGAACCTCCGCCACCTTCACTATAATAATCATCTAAGTCAAAATTGGAATCATATTCATCATTTTGATTGAAATATGGTAACATGCTGTATCCTGCTAACGCAATACTAATAACTGCTATGATAATCAAAACAAATAGAAGAGGTGAAACACTGGATTTTTTCGGACTTTCTTTGATTTCATCTTCCACCTTGTTATGAGAAACATTCTCTTTTTTCTTTGAATCTGTTATAATTTCCGCTTCTTCAAAATCGAATTTACAATATGGGCAAATTACTGAATCAATTGGTATTTTTCGACCACATTTTGAACAATATCTTTCATCTTTTTGAGCATCTACAACCATAAAATTAGTTAATGATTTAATAAAATTCATTATAACAATCACGTTCCCTCTCTTTCACTTAAATTTAACAAAAATACATTTTAAAAATCTTATTTAATATTTACTATTTAAAAAGAGATTATAATACGGTTGCCTTATCAAATTATACTGTATCGCCATTTCATGTATTAAAGCGTTTGATGTATTATATCAAAAGATTGGAAACTGGAAATAGAATCAATTCAAAATCATGAGATAGAACTGACCTTTAGCAGAGTAAATGAACGATTTCTGTTTAAAGCATTATTGATTCTTTTGATTACATCGTTAATCGCAGGAATTTTGTTTATCATATCATTCGTAAATCACTTACATTTGAAATATCAGAAACTGTTGTATTTCAGCAATATAATGTTACTAATTCCAATAGTTACTGGCATCCTTTTCAACTTCGTTTTCTTCACTGCTCCACGGTTCTCAGTCTTAATCATTGGATTATTACTTTTTACGTTTGGTTCGTTTACACTCAGTGCAGTAGTGTACATGCTCGAGGAATCAAAAAAGTGATTTCAACCCATTTTGAAAACCTCTATTTAATACTTTTGTTAATTTTAATACTTATAAGGAGTTTACATTAGTAAAATAATAACAATATGTATACACTTTATGTTAATTTGGTTTCAATAAATATATAAGGCTCTTCTGCTATATGTAATATGCGAAAATTGGAGGTGGAAAAAAGACCTTTTTCTTGGTCTGATTTGAACTCCTATCAACGACTAAAAAGAAACTCAATCAATGGAATGAAATACACATGATAAACAAAGAAATTTTTGAAAAACACACAGGTAAAATGGTAAAACTCGGTCTGAAACCGAGTAACTTCGTATTAACAGGATGGATTGATGCTGTTTTTGAAGATTCCATTCAATTCACCACGAAGACCAAGACCTCATATATCGATTTTGAAGCAATCATTTCGATTTCTGAAGCAGAATAATTCTTGGTGATTGGCAGTGGCGAAAGCAAAATCATTTCTTGAAATAATAAAGAACTTAACGTACGGTGAAACAGATATCCCTAAAGATTTCTGTGATGCTGTATCTTATCAAATAATATCAGCTACGTTAGGTAGATTCTATATCCAGCCGAATTTAATGTTAAGACCTAATCTGTATCAAGTTGTATGTGCTCCACCACAGATATCACGACGTGGAACACTAATGAACGTGTTCAATACCGTATGTGATAGTGCTCTCTATACTTATGGTACGTATTTGAATAAGGAATACCCAGTTTATAAAAAGGCAAATAAAAAAGGAAAGGAAAGCAAAGAAACAGAGGAAAAAGAAAAAGTCGACCAAATCATATTACTCAGGAATGCAAACAAGATTGGTGGTGGAAGTGGAGAAGGATGGGTTGATTTTATAGGTTATGCCCACAATAAATACAGGATTACAGCATTTAATGCCAGCTTTGATGAATTTGGGCATATGCTTACTGCAATGACGAATAAGGGGAAATTTGAATCAACCACATTCAAAATCATAATTAAAATGTACCGTGGGGAAGGACATACCGAATATTTTAGTAGAAGGGAAAGTGAAAAAACAACTAGAACCTTGCCTGAAGGATTATATTTCACTTTATTTGGTACTATGCAAAAACCAGATAATTACATCAAAGACAGTATCATTTCTTCAACTGGTTTTTTACGAAGATTCATTATTGATTCTAAAAGCGGAGAGGAAGTAATCAAACGTTTCAAACCAGGTTTAGACCTTGAGTTAATGCCATTATTTGATACCTTACATAAAATCGGTTCTGATATCGGAGAGGAAATGATACGGTTACATGAAAAGGAAGATAATGGTGAGCTAATCGAAATCAGCGTCGATGATGATTTTCACAAAGCATATACCAGAATAGAAAAAGAAGTTAGGGATAAAGCTGGAATGAATGAAGATAGTCCCTACTACCAGTTCTTGACAGGGAAAGCTGAACAAATAATGAAACGGTCTATGTTACGGGCTATCGCTGATGGGAGAACTAAACTGAACAAAGATGATTTCACCATATCAAAGAAATATATTGATAGAGCCACAAAGAGCATTCAAGAAACTCTTGAAGATACTGAACTATCAAGGAAGGAAAAAATCAGGAAGAAACGGTATAATGAAGTGATACGAGGAATAAAAAAGAAAAAGAAGAAGAACAGCACAGAACTGTTACAGTACTGTAATTGTAACACTAAGGAAATGAACGAACATATTGCTGAAGCATATAGGAAAAAAGATATTGATGCTGATACTCTGATTAAATATGTTAGTTTTAGGGGGATTATCTTACAACTTATCACCGATGGCCAGCTCAATAAGAGTTATCTTGAAAAATGGGAACAAATCCATAAAACAGGGAGGAAAAGTAAGTGATTTTTTTACTTGGTTTACTTGGTATTACTTGGTATATGCATTTAGCAAGTGTTTTAACAGTAGTAGATAGTAATTACTTGGTTAGTTGGTATAGTATCTGTGGGGGTTGTTATTATTCTAATTATTTTCTCTCATTTTTTTCAATTTTGGGAGCGGGGGTATAGAGTGTTACCAAGTAAGCAAGTAATAGCTTTTAACAGGAGTAAAACACTTGGTAAAATCAATTTACTAAGTATTTACCAAGTAAAAAATCAACCAAGTAATATTAGGACAGGTGAAAAAGAATGAAAGAACAACAATGGGAAGAGAAATTAGCTAAAGAGATAGAGGACAAACTTGAAGTACCAATTGATAAAGCAGCGCTTGATGAAGCAGTTGAAACAGTAAGTAAAATACTTGAAACAATACCAAAAGAAAAAAAGTGTTGTGAGAATTGTAGACATTATGGACCAAGTCCGCTGTATTCTGGGGAAGGAATGTGTGATAAATTGCTTGATGATGGTGGTGAATGGATTGAAACAACACCATGGGAAGTATGTGATGATTTCAATCGTATCACTGAAGAAGAGCGTGCTGAAAGAGATAAAAGATTAGAGGAAAGTATTGAGGAGCAGATAAGAGCTGAAAAGGAAGCGTGTGAACGTGAATTATAGACCTGAGATTAGTGACCAGGTGATGAAACGATACGTAAAAAGAAGTAAAAAGATTCGAGCTATGAAAGCAGATGATATCACCATTGAAGAGCACAAACAGT
>CAZYLG010000123.1:0-6046 GCA_964648565.1 uncultured Thermoplasmatales archaeon | reverse complement strand
TGCAATTAGACTGAATCGGTAGCATCTTAACCTTGGACTGAAAGGATGTGAAGGGATTTGGAAGCCACTCATTTCAATGGGTGGAGGAGGTCACTTGTATCAAACCGTTAGACAAAAATAAGTTATTACCCAAATATTTGTATTATTCGTTGATGAATATACATAACCAAAAAGGTTTTGAGCGGAAAGCAACACCAACGGCATACAAAAAATTTAAAATAAACATTCGTGATGTTAAAAAAATACCTGTTAATCGAGTATAATTATTTAGGATAAATCACTCCTATCATCCCTTTTGGTGTTAATGCAAAAATGTTCCCTGTTTCTGGTTTTTTTGGTGGATGATAACAACTTAAATCTAAACTTTTCAAATCATTTCCTATAGTGTCAACTTCAGCAAAAATATCATTTGTATTATAGCCACAATCAAATCGTAAAGATGCAGTATCTTTTATCGTAGTAATACCATCATAACTTGATGGAGCCGTTAAATCAGTGAATATACGCCCATATTTCACATCTTGAATTGAAACATCTGCGATTTTATTTATTTTAATTTTACAAATAGAACCAAGAGGACCACTATCCCATTCACCATTCATCTCATTACATTCAGAGATATTCACATCGGGAAAATCTAAGGCAACAGAAAAATGCTTTAAACCATTTTCCTTCATTTCTGGTCGTAAAAAAGCAGTAGCAACTTTTTTATAGAGCATACATTAAAATCAAAGAATAGACATATAATGATTACTACAAAATCGAATACATTCTTAAAAATTATATTTAGATAAATCTCCGCAATACTCAGGAATTTTTTTATTTTCTTTAGCAGGTTTTATACAACTAAAAACAAAATCTTTCAATACATCACTGAAAACTTCTTTTTCCAATACAGTATGCCTAACAAAAGAAAGAGGTATTTTCACACCAAAATAATTAGCATTTTGATATTCCTTCTTCGAGTTTTCCGATAATGATTGACGAAATTTTTTTTGCATATAATCATAGTATTCAGGTTCTCTTTCCACTAATGTAACATCAATTATTTTTCCATTTAACTCATTCCATGCATGTTCTACAGGGATAAGACCCGTATCAACGATACCTTCAACATAATCGAATTTAGGATGTGAAAACGCAATTTTTTGAGCATTGGAAAAACATTCCTTACTTGGGAATCTATTCCCCTTCATTTCGTTTTCTGTTTTTTTATCTCCGTGTTCTTTCCTATTTTTTTCAACACCATTATTCAAAATAAAATCATAATAAAACGAAGCATTCTCATTTTTATCTCCCATTAATCGTTTTAAAGATTCAACGAAGGTTTTAGCACTCATCACAGATAAAAAACACAGTTTAATATTAATATATTTCTACATTTCAGAATACAAGTATTCTTAATCGTAATAAAATATTAATAGGTAAAAAGGAGTATAGATACAGGATGACAGTAAGCAGAAGAGTAAATGATTTTATCGTATATGGTTGCAAATCTTTCGATGATAAACAAAAATGCACGAAAATGATACAAGAGGTAAACCCTGATACGTTGATTCCTGATTTGATTAGAACATCAGAAAAATTAATGCTGCCTGTTTCAAAAGAAAGCATAGAACAAGCGATACAAGTCATCGAAGATGAACTTAAACCTGAAAAATATTCACCAGATATTGCAGAAAACATGTTGAAGATTGCATTATTTAATGAAAAATTTAATGGAAAGTGAAAAGATGGATAAAAAAGAAAAAAATATATTGAAAGTAGTTTTTGCCGTTATAGCATTATTATTAGTAAATATAGCAATCATATCATATGTTGGTGCTGATTCACCTGTGATTACATACGCATATCCCGATGATAATGATACGTTTTCTTATGCAGATACAAGAGAAGGAGAAGGAGCATATTGGGCGATTAACATATCAGATGTGGATGTTGATTTAAATAGAATTGTTCTTCAGGAGAACAGTTCAGGAACATGGTCTGATTTCTATGATTCTGGTAGTTTAGGTGGTGTCGCATATCATAACACGTCTGGGTATAATACTAATTGGACAGCAAGTTGGGAGGAATATTATTGGCGTATTTGTGCATTAGATGGCGTTGATTGGTATAATACAACATATTCATTTACTACAGGATATCAATGGGGAGAAAAAAAGATGGTTATTTATGATAATGTTAAATCTTTTTTCAATCCAATTATGTTGCGTAATGATACGGGAGAGTATTATCTTTGGTTTGATGATGGAAGCAGTATGTATATGAAAGAGAGTACTACGGGGACTAATTGGAGTTTAGTATCCACAAACACTTCATTTGATAGTGAAGAACATCCGGATAATGCATTTGTTTATAATGATTCAGTTTATTTATCTTATTCTGAACCTGGCGGGAGCAATGATTATCATAAAGTGAAATATAAACAAGGTTCATCTTGGATAGATGAATCTATTGGAATATTATGTTCTGATGACCATTCAAGTTATTCATATCGTGATGGCCATGTTCATGGAATTGATGCGATTTATTATAATGGCGAATGGAATATAGTAGTTGGTAGAACTGAAGGGGGAACCTCATACTATGACCATTTGTTAGAACATTACACTGGAACTTTTCCAAATAATTGGGAAAGACAATTCATCCTTCTTTCCAATGAACATCATTATAACTCAGGTGATGATTATTATTCATGGTTCGAAGTTGAACTTGAGATACTTGATGGATTATTATATTTGACATATATGGATGATGACGAAGATTTTCATTATCAGACCTATGATGGTGTTTCCTGGACTGACCACGGAGATATATTGAATGGTAATTATGTGGATTGCCGGGAGGGTGGTTTTTCCATGACAAAAGACATGGTGAACAATCAACTGGTTTGTGCTATGGTGGAACGAGGAACACCTCAAAACATCACATATTATGTGTTTAATGGAACCTCCTGGGAAGGACCGCATTTGGTTTTTCAAGCGGAAGAAGGAAAAACAATTCAAGATGTGGAAGTATCATACATTGATTCAAGATTAACTTGTGCTTTTTCATATAATTTGCGGGATACTTATGATATTTATACGATAAGTGCACCGGGCTATACTAAAATAGAAGATGGAATAGACACCATTTATAATCGAATTCAATTTCCAGATGCTGCACCAGGAAATACAAATGTAAACAGCACAGTTTTTACAATTAAGAATATTGATAATAGAAACATCATTTCAATTGATTGGCATTTTGAAAACATTGGAGATATTAATATTTCAGATAATTTACGGATATGGACTAATCTTAGTGGAACATGGCAAAGTTGGTCATGTGATATGAACGGAGATATTGATGAGATAGATATTTCGTCAGTTGCAGGTGGACAAGAATGGCAGATAGGAGATAAAACATATTGGAAACTTGAGATTTTAACTATTGGTGATGTCGCAGAGGATTTTCATGCTACAGATGAAGATATATTTTATAAGATTACTTTAGAGGAGTAGTGTTTGAAATATAAAATATTGATTGCGTTAATTATCATCATTCTCTGTATGCAAATAAGTTCAGCAGAGGAACGAAGAAGAACTGGATTTGAAGACGCACAATTCGGTGAAACTGAATATGAAAACAAGTATTATTTAGTTTCAGGGGAAAATGCTGAGATTAAACCGAACATTATCAATTCAGGAATAAAATCATATGGTGGAAATGAATCAGCATATTATAACCTGACTTTCACTTATGTTGAGGGAGAACAATTAATTTCATTTTCAGGTTGGTTTTTTACATATGAAAACGATAAAGAATTTATTTTTGATTGGAAAAATGAAACAGATGCCATTCTACGTTTTACATTGAATAACACAGCAATCAATGTTTCATATAATAATTCATGTGATGTCATATATTTCGATTCAAAATCAACAGGTGATTGGAAGTTTTTTGGATGGGAGAAAATATCAGATAATAAATCACGATATTACACTGATAATTATCTCAATGGGAATTCAACTAATGGAACAAATTATGGTGGTTTTTTTTCCAGAATAACAAATTGTGATGTTTCTAATGATGAACTTGGTTCACTTTATTTTGATGATTTTGAATATTTTCGTTCAGGAATCAGTAGACAACCAAATAGTGTTTACAACCCAATGGGGATTGGAATAAGAATAAATATTAGTTACACTGAAAAACAACCAATTTTTCTATACAATACATTAGGCTCCCATATAAAAATCATTGATTCAGGGAGTTCAGAACAACCAAGGATAAAATGGAACACAATTGGTTCTGATATTTATATTCATCATCCTTATAATGAATCAAAAGTATCTGAAACATGGACTACTGTAGGTGGCGAGATAAACATCTATAATTTTTTACAATTTGATAATGAGCAACCGGAGAACAATTCAATCAATCAGAAAAGAAATGGTAAATTTTCAATATACGCCCATAAAACAGGAAATAAAACAGCATATGATTTTTCGTTTTTGGTAAATAACACACATGATGAATCCTGGATTCAATATGGTGAAACATTCAATGATGTTCAAACAAATGCGACTATTCATCAGTATTATCCCGAATGGGGATATAATGAAACTATTTGGTGGAGAGTCAAAGCAACAAATGAAACATTGTCTTTAGTCGAATATAGTGATATTTATCATTTTACCACTAAATCATTTGAATATAATGAATCAATGAATGAAACATGGAATTCAATTGGTGCAAATATTAAAGTTGGATACATTTATGAAGAGAAAGAACCAGTTGAAACATGGAATTCACTTGGTTCTTTAATCACTATCGGCCCTAAACCCCCTTCAGAAGAACCAGTTGAAACATGGAATTCAATCGGTGCAGATATTTATGTTAACTACACATATGAAGATAAAGAGAAAAAAAATCAGTGGAACACTATCGGTGCCAATATATTCATTACAAAAACATATGACGACTCAATGAATAAAGCCTGGAACTCTCTTGGAGCAGGAATAAAAATATCATATGTATATAATCAATCATTTCCAAATGAAACATGGAATTCAATCGGTGCAGATATAGAGATTCAATCAATACCAATGATTTCTAATCTTTCAATACCAAATGGTTCGATGAATGTGGATATAAATATTTCTTATTGGAATGCAACATTAAAAAGCCCGGATGAACCATTTAATTGGACAATAGAAACACAACCAGATATAGGAAATTCAAGTGCAAATAATGATACCAATGGGACAAAATCTTGTCCGATATCATCATTGAATCAAAACACAGAATACATGGTTTATGTTAATTTTAGTGGAATACAAAAATATTTCACATTTAGAACTGCAGGAACTAATAATATACCAAATTATCCATCAAGTGTAATTCCTTCTAATAATACATATAGCACAGTTTATTCAGTAGAGTTATCTTTTTTTGCATCAGACCCACAAGGGAACACAATGACCGTTCACTTTTATTGGGGAAATGACACAAAAATAGATACGTTGAGTAATGTAGCAAACAATACAAAAGCAAATACAACCTTGGATAATTGGTTGAGCCATGACAGCAATCATTCATGGTATGTAATAATAGATGATGGAGAACAAATGAGGAACACATCCAAATCAGGAGATTTTTGGTTTATAACCTCAAAAGCATGGGATTTAAATGAAGATAAAATAATAAATTATTTAGATATTTCAACAGCAGTTGCTCATTATCTACATAGTTGTAATCCTGGAAGTGAACCATGGGATGTAAACAATGACGGAATAGATAATTACCTTGATTTAAGCAGTGTTGTATCTCACTATCTCGATTCCTATTGAAAAATAGAAAAAGATATATAAAATAAAAACATTAACTTAACCCTCAAGAGGAGGTTTGCCCCACCATCCAAATTTTTTTTTTAGCGGGCATCCCTCCACCATTCCATATTTAAAAAAAACACATCTTTTTTATCGCCTTTTAGCAAGAAGACCGCCTCAATTCATTGGGTGGATGAATTGCGAATCTTTTTAAATACATACATCATACC
>CAZYLG010000122.1:0-6143 GCA_964648565.1 uncultured Thermoplasmatales archaeon | reverse complement strand
CTTAAAAATACTTACGCTTCAATTCAAAGGAAGGATCGTGTTTGTTTGATAAGATAAATTTTTTTTTTATGTTATTTTTCAACATGTTTTTATATTGGAATCATGTTGTGTTACTACTATTCCTAGGAGGGAATTGGTGATGGACCGGATGCTTATACACCATTGTTGTCATAATTGCATACTCGAACATACCTTATTTGCTAATTCTCTTTTTGTGTGGTGATCTAATTTGAATGATGTTCCATCTATTGTCTCTGAATTACGATTGGAAGAGGAACAGGGTCATCTTAACACAGAAGATATATATAAAAATGTATCCAAAAATAAACCTTCATTTTCTTCCTCAGCTCATAACAAGAATGGAAAACAACTCACCGATTCCATAAAAAAATTTGCAAACTCCCTTTCAAATCCTATCTTTCTGCAAGATGGAAACTATACCGTTGATTGGATAAACAAACATGGTCAAGATACATTCAACATAGACAACCATCAAATCCAACAAATACCCTGTTACTCACTATTCTTCAACAAATCATCACCATGTACATTCTGTCCCATGCAAACAGCAATACACACAAAAAGGCCACACACCATACAAATCACGCTCGAACCTCAAACAAACGTAGAAATCACTTCCATCCCACTTTTTACCAAAAAAACACTACTTGGTACCATCCAACAAATCACACTTAAGCCTCAACCTAAAAATCATTTTTCAATCAAAAACGGACCCAGCATTATCCAAACACAACAAACCATCATTGAAAACGCAGCACTCGGCATCGTCGTTCTTGACCATCATTTGAATCATCTCACTATAAATCCAGCTTTTTGTGGAATGACCGGATATGAACACACAGAAATCAAACAATATCCCGATACACCCATCTATTGGCCTGATAAATTCTCCAAAGATATAACCACTGAAATTCAACGATTAATTCAAAAAGGACATCTTAAAATGGAAACCTATTTCCAACGAAAAGACCAATCAATATTTCCAGTTTCCATTGTAGGAAGCACATTTATCGATGACAAAACCCAGGAAAAACACCTCATCCTCATCGTAGATGATATCACTAAATCAAAAGAAACAGAACGAGAACTCAAAATATCCCAACTCCTCCTTCTTTCACTTATCCAAAATCTGGAAAAAAAAGTAAAAGAAAGGACTCATAAAATTGAACAACTTCTCAAACAAAAAAACGAATTCATTAACCAACTTGGCCATGATCTTAAAAATCCACTAGGTCCATTAATCAACCTTATCCCACTGCTCATAAAAAAAGAAACAGATCCTCATAAAAAAGAAATGCTCCAGGTCGTTCAACGAAATACTGATCACATGAAAAATCTTATAACAAAAACAATTGAATTAGCTCAACTAAATTCAGGAAATATCTCACTTCATTTTAACCCTCTAAATCTAACTGAGATGTGTAATGAAAGTATCAAAAGAAATCATCATCTTCTCAAAAAACATAATATAATCATTGAAAACAATCTGCAACCATCGCTCATAGTGAAAGCAGATAAAATGAGAATAGAAGAATTATTTGATAACATTATCTCTAACGCCGTCAAATACTCTCCAGATGGCGGCACAATAACCATCAATGGATCTGTTACAGAAACTACAGTTTCAATATCCATCAACGATACGGGTATGGGAATGAACGAACATCAATTACTTCATGTCTTTGATGAATTTTACAAAGCAGATCCTGCTAGACATGATTTTAAAAGCAGCGGTCTTGGAACATCAATATGTAAACGAATCGTTGAAAAACACGGTGGTCATATAAAAATAGAAAGCGAAGGAATCGGGAAAGGAACAACGGTCACAGTCACATTACAAAAAAAGCCGTTGTTTTTCAATCAACAAAAAAATCATGCATCTAACCAAAAAAAGAAAGATAACAATGGCGGTGAGAGTTAAATGAGTCCATATGCAGAATCAAATGAATCTGCCATCACCTTTTCAAATGCAGCAATCATCAAATACGCCTTAAAATCATTGTATGCAGTTGCAGGAAGACGAACCTCTTCAAAATTTGCTGATGATGTGATCAGGTCTTCACTTGAAATTCTAAAAGAAAGATATCCTTTTTTGGATGCAGTAACCATACGAAAACAAGCATCAGAAAATGAAGATGACATATACATCAAAGAATCTATGGTCAATTCTATTTCAGCAGAACGGGTCGGACGACCAATTGAAGGATTAATCCGGATGGTGTATGATGAACTCAACGAAGAAGCAGGATTATATTTTATTACTGAACTCAAAGAACATGTTGGCAAAAAACTAAGCAAACAACTCATCAAACTAGGGATAGATCTTGATCAAATTCAGTTAGAACAACATCATGCTTGGGAACGAAGGGAACGAAAAAAAGCCATCAAAGAAGGAATGGCTGAAGGTGGCCAGGAAAATCTACTTGGTTATACGTGGGAAAAAGTTTCATCTTGGCATCATGAGGAAGGCAGTAAATTTTGCACGCTTTACGATGAGGAAGGAAAAGTAGTGGATCGGTTAAACCTTGATCGCATCATTCAAAATTATGTTGAAACTCTATCTGGAGTAGATGCTGCGAATCCAGAAGAACTGCAAAAAGAACTCCGTATCTTTGAACGTGAATACTCACTTTTAAAACTCATGCATGAACAAGACATGGATGCAGACACTGCTATGCAATTATTACAAGTCAACAGAGAAAAACTCAATGGAATGATTAAAAAACTTACGAACATGGAAATGATCCGTTATATCTCAAATGATGTAATTGAGCTCACTGAAGATGGCATCCAATTTGTAAATCTCCAAGAAAAACAATGAAATCAACAAATCAACACTTTGCAGGTTTTTCATGAATCATCCAATGAAGAATGAACTGGTAAGATAGATACTCGTAGTTACTGCTGTTGAAATAATCACACCAATAAAGATCATAAGTAATGACTGGGAAAACCGTAAATCAAACAAAACAGCGATAAGTGAACCAAGGCCTGCTCCAGTAAAAGGAAGTGGAATTGCAACAAAAAATAGTAATGCTACAGTTTCATAAGTTGTAATCTTATCATTAGCTCGACGACGAATAATGGGAAACCCCCAATCCATTGCTTTTTTCCATTTCGGAAACCGTCTTAAAAACAATTCAGCCTTTTTAAAAAACCGTAAGATTACTGGAACTAATATCATATTTCCAGCAATAGCAATAGGAAAAGCCTGCCACCAAGTCCATCCAAACTCATGAATACCAACAAGTGGAACAACATATCTGGATTCTAAACCAGGAATCATTGATAACAAAAATATTTGAAGCCATTCAGCCAATCCATCAATCATACGAACTATTCTCCATTTTTTTTTAAACGAATAATTTTCTTCTAACTATTTTTCATATCCTTTATCAGCGTTTTGTTTCATTCCAACTTTGTTATTACATAATAACTTAATTACATCCAAATAATGCTAAAACTATTTATAGTAATAATTTTTATTTTTATGTAGTGATAGTAAATGAGTCGCAATTATCTACTCGGCATATTCATTCTTTTACTCCTCATTTCACAGGTTTCCTTAGTTTCAGCACAACCTTTTCCTTTTTTTTCATCTCAAGATCAACAACGAAAAATGTTACCTAATCCTATAACATCAAATAGACAATTAATAGATGTTGTAGCATCATTTGTTAATCATCCAGTTCCTTTTGCCCATTTAAACAAAAATCCAACTTCCACCTCATTTCTTCCAGAAAACCTCACCTTTTTAGATGATGCATACCATGGATCAAATCAAACATATGCAACAGAATGGTGGTACTTTGATGCCACTCTTAATCAGGGATACACCATCCAATTTGGCATCCATATCCATAATATCATTTCCACAGGTATTGCAACTATTCATTGTAACATTTACCATCATGGACAACCCATTATCAACGAACGCTTAATCCAACCATTATCTACACTTAGTTTATCCTCTCAGGAACCATTCATAACAATCAACAATGAAATAATAATGCAAGGGTTTCAAAACAGTCAAGGAAAACCAGATAAATACCACATCTCTTATTCTGGAGATAATTATGCATTTGATCTAATATATAACGGTATCACTGAAGGATGGAAAGGATCCACAGCAGCTGGAGACTGGGCCGTCATCCTTCCAAAAGCAATCGTTCAAGGCAGCCTCACCATTAAAAACACAACAACTAAATGCTTAGGAACTGGGTATCATGATCATAACTGGAATGTAACTGCCTCCACAGGTCTAAACTTTGGATGGCTTTGGGGAAAAACATCCATTTCAAATTATACACTAACCTGGGCAAACATCTTTGAAACATGGTACAAAGGATCACCACTCTTAGTTATTAATAAAGAGCATAACGGATATCTTAACATTCCATCTAACAATCTTCAGTTTTCAGTAACCGATATATCATTTAAAAACGGGATGATTGTTCCATATGGTTTTACACTTTCAGGAAATACTCAAAACCACAGTTTTTCACTAAAAATAACCGTTCTTAACTCAGATTACATTACTGTATTAGGCCTTATTAATTACTGGAGATATCACATTCATATAACCGGAACATTTACTATTGATGATGAAACAGAAACCGTGAATGATTACAACATCGCTGAATTCATCCGTTTTCGACCTTACTGATCCTTTCTTTTTCTTTGAAAACGACATAATGGCTTACTCAAATGCCTGCGAGCACATACTGGTACTTCATAAAGACCATTTTGAACAGATCGCTTTTTCCTTTTCATTCTACCCTGTTTAGCCGTGGTCTTACAACGCTTACACACAAAACCTTGCTCTCGGCCTTTTGATTTCATATGTTTACCACAAATAGGACACACCGGATTCTCCACTTTTTCAAACACAGTCACACACTGTTTTATCTTTATTTTTTCAATGTTTACAGAAAACGGTTTCTCTCTAACACCACCAAAAACCCTAATCACATCACCAACTTCCAATCCGCGAACCACATCTCGAAACTGTTTAGTTGGTTCATACGCTGCACAATCAACACAACTTGTTTCATCAGTTATCGAAAAAATGACATGACCTCCTGGTAAAGTCACCGGTTTTTTTGATACTCTCCCATCAATAATTACTGATTGAAAAGATTCCAAACCCTTAATCGTTGATGTAACTAGATGATCATCAGATCCCTGATTAGAAGCAAAAACCAACCAACCATCAACAGGTTCACTTTCTATCATATTCATACAATCCGACAAAATTTCACCTGTTTCACCACGAATACCAAATAAAACCGGACATGGAGAATGAGGCATAATATTCACATGATTATTCACATAATCATAATTATCAAAAGTCAACGGACAGTTCTCATCCATTCTTATCACCGATTTCTCATCAACATACCGAGAAGAACCCCATCGTTTTTTTTCCCGATATGCAATCAATTCAAACGTTTTATCATGATTTCCTCTCCACGCAATTCCTGCAGTTGCACCAATAACACCCCGCCCATTCTTAAACTCCTGAAACCAAGCATCCTCACTATGTAATAATGAAATGATCTCATCTTTACATATAATACGATGAACTGCCTGCCAATACCATGATTCATCAAATTGATCAGAAACCATCACCAAACCAGGATTCGTATTTTCCTCAGATAATTCAGCAAACGATTCCATCTCGTTCAATAACACTTTTTTTATTTGATTTAACAATGCTGGGTCATCAATATGTTTTTTCATTGAAGAAAAAGACAATACATCTCGATTGCCAACACGTCCAATTCGCATAAGTTTTCCACTACCTATCCCTATCCGAAATGAAACTGCACCATTCCCCCGAGTTTTCCATGGAACATTAGGATTCAACCGAACCAATCGAGGATACCCAATAATATCCACATCTAATTTTTGGATTTTAGAAAGTAAAACTCCCGCAAGATACGTAGTACAACCACCACGTCGAGAATCTGTATCATCAATACCAATCCACATACCTATCCACGCAATCCATATCTATAAAACGCTAGTGAACTACCCCACGCTAACGTATGGGGCTTCCTGTTTCAACCATCAGGCTTGCAGGAACAAAAACAAGTTCTTGTTCCCGTAGAGGTCTAATG
>CAZYLG010000121.1:0-6221 GCA_964648565.1 uncultured Thermoplasmatales archaeon | reverse complement strand
AGCGAGCAGTTATTGCGGTTCCAACCGTGATTAGTTCTTTTGTTTTGGTATCAAGCGTTCCTTCTTTTAAGACTTGACCCATAAATGCTTTGAAATGACGTAAGCTTTCAGGTTGATGTTTTGAAAGAGTTCCCATCATTTCCATAACTTGATCTACAGATTCTTGCATTTCTGCCATATTATTTATCACCAGCCAGCATGTATATAACCGTCCATAAAAATGTTATGCAATCAACTTAGGTTAATGTTGAAATTTTTTCAAGAGAATCTGAAAAAATCAATTGAATAATGTGTTTACCTGCATGTTTTACAACCTCTGTAAGATTGCCACTCATCTTGCTTGGTTGAATACCAATAAGCACAATCGTTTCCACATATTGGTTAAAATATTTGATTAACACAGAAAGTGGAATGCCATGAGTACTAATATGCATCACTCCGATTTTTTGAGGTGGAACCTCCCGAATCTCGCCTGGATTAAGATTCATTTCAATGGCATCAACGATGATCAAATGTTCTGGATGATGTTTTTTTACTACATCCGTGAAATTCTCAGGTGCAATACCTGCATCAATACAAATCAATTCATCAGATTCATATTCTTTTAATTTATCAGCAATAAATGGACCAACGGCATCATCACCACCATCTCTGTTACCAACACATAACACCACTGTTTTTTCCAAGTTATCCCTCTTTGAACCTATGAATACACTATTTTTTGATACAACAAAATATACCAGGTTACTGCGGTTCCTGCAGTAGCAACACTACTCAACCATAAATCCAACGTGAAAAACAAATATGCCATAATACTCAACAAAATTGCAGTTGAAACATATGTAAGCAATGATTGACCTTTCACATCTTTGTTTTTATAATTCTGAACAATCGCGGGAATCAACGTAAGAATGAATCCGAAATTGATAATACTTAACGCGGTATCTTGCCAGACCATACCAGCATCTGAAACAGAGACTATAAATAAATCTTATGTATGGCCTTATTTCAAAAGAGAAAAAAAGATCTGAGGTAATACTTTTGGAAAAAAGAATCACGCTTTCACAAGGAGCAGGCGGCGAACACATGGATTCACTCATCAAACAATCCATTCTCCGTCATTTCATATTTGATCAAGATAAAAGCACTATCTCGCTTTCAATGCTAGATGATAGTGCCGTAATTGATGATATTGTGTTTTCAACTGATTCACACACCGTTAAACCCATTCAGTTTCCTGGTGGGGATCTTGGGAAACTTGCAGTTGCTGGAACCGTTAATGATATCGCGGTGATGGGTGCAACACCAATTGCTCTTTCATCAGGATTCATCATTGAAGAAGGACTTTTACATAAAACCTATGATGAAATCGTAAAAAGCATGGCTGAAACAGCTCGAGAAGCAAAAACACCGATCATCACAGGAGATACCAAAGTAGTGGAAAAAGGAGCAATACAAGAATTCATGATAAACACAAGTGGCATTGGTAGAAGATCGAAGTTTCTAGATGAGAATATAGCGGAAGTAAAAAGATACAGAAGGTTTGAACAAGCTTGGTTACAGGATTCAAATTTATCATCTGGAGATAAAATAATTCTAACTGGAAATATTGGAGAACACGGTATTGCCTTAATGTCGTTTAGAGAAGGATATGGATTTGAAACACAAGTCAAATCAGATGTTGCACCAGTAAATGAATTAATTAGTCGATCACTAAAGGAAGGAGGCTTAGTTTCAGCAAAGGATCCAACACGGGGAGGCCTTGCAAATACACTGAATGAACTTAGTGAAAAATCAAATGTCGGAATCTTAATTGATGAAGAAAAGATACCAATTCCAGAAGGGGTAAAAGCAGCGTGTGACCTGCTTGGTCTTGACCCGTTACAAATCGGAAATGAAGGAAAAGCAGTTATTGGTGTGGTCAAAGAAAAAGCTGAAGATGTGCTCTCAATTATACGGAACCATCCACTTGGAAAAAATGCATTGATAATTGGAGAAGTAACCGCATCGATTTCTGGAGTTGTTATGCAAACGGGTGTTGGAGGGAAACGAATAATTCCAAAACCTGTGGGTGATCCAGTCCCTCGGATTTGTTAAAAAAAGAACCAAATAAAAAGACATAAATCTTCGGAGATGGGGATATATCGTCAGGTTTATCTTCTTTTCTTCTTCAAAATTCCCACAACCTTTTAATAGTCAACAGGATTACCAAAAACCAGAGTTACTCTAGTAAAAAAAACATATTCTTGGAGGAAATCTTACTATGGCAAAAGGTCTTCCGAAAGCCTTCAAAAAAGCATTATGGGTTTATCATATCAATTCAGGTTCTTGTAATGGCTGTGATATTGAAATTATTGCTGCATTATGCCCCCGATATGATGCTGAACGATTTGGCATCAAACTTGTTGGGACACCGCGACATGCAGATGTGTTACTGATCACTGGTCCGGTTACAAGACAACAGGCAAGTAGAGTGAAACGAGCATATGAACAAATGCCTGATCCAAAAGCAGTTATTGCTGTGGGAAATTGTGGAAACACTGGTGATGTCTTTTTCGAATCCTATAATCTAGTAGGTCCTATTGATGAAATCATTCCAGTAGATGTTCATGTAATTGGATGTGCTCCTCGCCCTGAAAATATTTTGAATGGTGTGGTAAAAGCATGGACGAAACTTGAAACGTTGGAGGCAAAAGCATGAGCCGAGATCAAAAACTTTCTCCAGAAGAGATTGTCGAATCGTTTAAAAAAGAATTTTCTAAAAAAATTATAGATGGTAAGGTTGAACGGCATCCAATTGGTCCAAATAAAACAGATATGATTCATATCTGGATGACTGTTGATCGATCTATTTACCGGGATGTAGTTAAACATTTGATGATCCTTGATGAAGATGCTCATTTTGCGGTGAGCTCTGGATATGATATTGAGGATAGAATTGAAATTATCAATCATTTTTCAATTTATTTTGGTGAAAAAGGTGAAGAAATCTCCATTAATTTCACGGTTCCTCTCCCTAAATCTGATCCAACGATGGAATCGATTTGTGATTTAATTCCTGGTGCATTGATTTCTGAACAGGAAAAACAGGAAATGCTTGGAATCAAAGTCAAAAATATTCCAAAAGATATGCGCGTGTTTATTTCTGATGATTTCCCCGAGGATATGTATCCATGGCGAAAGGATGAAACGAATGCTGATAAGATGGGGAGAAACCTTCATGAACATGATAAAATTCCATCTGCTAAGATTCCTGAAACGGAGGATGATGAATAATGCCTGCTGAAACAACTGAGAAATCAACTTATAAGGTGCCTATTGGACCGATTCATCCTGCGTTAAAAGAACCCGTGATGTTTGAGTTTGAAGTTGATGGGGAACGCATTGTTGATGCAGATGTGTATCTTGGTCATGTGCATCGTACTATTGAATGGACTGGAATGCGGCGGAACCCGATTCAAGTGTTGTATTTAGCTGAACGGATTTGCGGTATTTGTTCGTATTGTCATCCCATGTCGTTTGCTCTTGCTGTTGAACGAATCGCAGGAATTGAGGTTCCAGAAAGAGCTGAGTATTTACGGGTAGTCCAAGCTGAGATTGAACGAATTTGTTCACATACTTTATGGGCTGGAGTGGCGGCTCATGAAATTGGTTTTGATTCTGTGTTGTTTTTAACGTGGCAAGTTCGAGAAAAAGCACTGGATCTTACTGAATATTTAACCGGTAACCGGGTAACAAAGGCCATTACACAAATTGGTGGTGTTCGACGTGATATCACTAAGGATATGGTGCCAAAAATTGAGGAAACGTTAACGTTTTTAAAGGATAATTTTGGGAAATTAAAAAAGATCTTTTTAGATGATAAAACTTTTAAAATGCGTAGTCAAGGCACAGGAGTTCTTACGAAAAAGGATGCGTTAGAATTATGTGCTGTTGGTCCGACTGGTCGAGCATCTGGAGTGAAAAAGGATGTTCGTGTTGATCAACCTTATTTTGCATTTGGTGAACTTGATATTGATTATGTGACTCCTGATGTGTTAACTGGTGAAATAAATGGTGATGTGTATGATCGTATTATTGTTCGTTTACTTGAGGTGAAACAATCCATTGATTTGATTGAACAATGTGTTGATATTCTTTCAGGGTTGCCCGAAGGAGATATTGTAGCTGAACCAAAAATTGCGAAATTATTGAACCAGTTGAAAAAAGTTGAAGGTGATGGTATCGGCCGGATGGAAGCACCTCGTGGTGAAGTAATTCATTATGTTAAAATGGATGGCCATGAACATCCGTACTCTTGGAAGGTGCGAGCACCAACGTATAATAATATTTTACCATGGATTCCAATGCTAAAAGGAGAACAAATCGCTGATATCCCAATTGTTGCAGCATCAACTGATCCATGTATGAGTTGTACGAATCGGGTTGGTATTGTGCAAGATGGGAAACGAAAAATGTATTCTGGTGAAGATCTTCATGAGTTAAGTGTGCAAAAAACTCGGAGGTTGATGAAATGAAATTTTCTATGATTCCTCAAGTTCTTTCTCAAATGTTTAAGAAGCCGTTTACGAATAAATTTCCTGCGAAATATATTCCTTCTTCTGTGACTGGATATTTGAAAGATGTGCAATCAGGTAAAGCTAAGATGACTCCACCAGTGGAAACTCCTGAAGGATTCCGTGGAAAGATTCAATATGATAGAGATACTTGTATTGGTTGTAAGTTGTGTATAAAAGTTTGTCCGACTGATGCTATTGAGTTTATTCCTGAAACCAAAAAGATTCGTATTTATTTATCGAGATGTTGCTTTTGCAGTCAATGTAATGATATTTGCCCGAAGAATTGTTTAAGTATGGGAGATGAGTTTTTGCTTGCTGATACTGATAAATATTCTCCTGATTTAATCGTTGAATAAAGGATGACTAAAACCTCATCAACTAAACTTATTTTTAAAGGGGTAGTGCAAGGTGTGGGTTTTCGACCTACCGTGTACAGAGTTGCAAAAAAAGTCGGTAGTCATGGATTTGTGTTAAATACTGGTTCGGAAGTTGAAGTGGTTATCGATACAGATCCGGAATATTTTGTTAATGAATTGAAAAAGAATCTTCCCTCGTTAGCACAGATTTCTTCAGTGGAAAAAGTACCTGATGAGAGAACGTTTTCTGATTTTACTATTAAAAAAAGTACACAGGGATCAAAACAATCATTGATACCGGTAGATACAGCAATTTGTAAGGATTGTTTAGAAGAATTATTTGATAAAAACAATCGGCGATATCACTATCCATTTACGAATTGTACAGTGTGTGGTGCCCGGTATAGTGTGATAACTGATGTTCCATATGATCGAAAGCATACCGCAATGGATGAATTCGCCTTGTGTGAAACATGTAATAAAGAATATAAAAATCCTGATGATCGCAGGTATCATGCGCAAACGATTTCTTGTCCAATCTGTGGACCAGCATATTCATTATTTGATAACTCTAAAAACAAGAAAAATTCTACTGATCCCTTTCGTTCTTTTGCTAAAGAAATTGATGCTGGAAAAATTGGTGTAATCAAATCATGGGGTGGCATGCATCTTTGTTGCAGTTTAGACCAAATTCCTTATTTTAGAGAATGGTATCATCGACCGCAGAAATCTTTTGCAGTTATGGTTCAAAATATTGAAACCGCAGAAGACCTAGCTCATATTACCGATGATCAAAAAGAAGTATTGACTTCCGCGCAAAGACCGGTAGTGTTAGTGAAAAAGAAAAAAGAAATGAATATTGCTCCTGGACTTGAATACATTGGATTGTTTTTGCCGTATTCTCCTGTGCACTATCTTTTATTTGATGCATTAAATGCTAACGCGTTGGTGATGACTTCAGCAAATATACCTGGAGAACCAATGATAACTGAAAATAAAAATGTGTTTCAGTTGAATGCTGATGTGTATTTATTACATAATAGGCAGATTCCAAATCGAGTAGATGATAGCGTTGTTAAACTTTGGAAGAAAAACAAGTTTTTTATCAGAAAATCCCGCGGGTTTGTTCCCGATCCAATTCCGGTTATGTATGATAAAAACATAGTAAGTGTAGGTCCTGGAGAAAATGTAACCGGTGCTTTTTCAACTCATAATAAGTTGTTTTTAACCCCGTATATTGGAAAAACAACGTCGTATGAAGCACTCTCATTTTTAGAAGAGAGTTTGCGTCATCTGATGGAGTTAA
>CAZYLG010000120.1:0-6298 GCA_964648565.1 uncultured Thermoplasmatales archaeon | reverse complement strand
CCATTGATTTCACGACCATGTAATACTTTTGTATGATATTTAAAGTCCCTCTCTGCAACATTTAAATTAGTGAATCAGATTACAGAAACTGATGGATTCTGGAAAGATAATAGCGTTGATTCCAATAGTTATTCTGATTACATCATCAATAGGTTGTATCGATGGGGAAGTGAAGAGATGTGGCAATGATGAGTTAACAGACACTGTTGATTCTGAAATCTCCATTGCTTGTTGGAACCTGCAGATTTTTGGACCTAGTAAAGCATCGAATGAAACACTGATTGATTACTATGGTGAGAAACTGGATGATTATGATATCTTTATCGTGCAGGAGATTCGTGATGCTTCAGGTGAAGCCATAGAGATACTTGCTCAGGAGTTTCCTGATTACGAATACATACTTAGCAATCGAGCAGGGCAGAGCAGTTCAAAAGAACAGTACGCTGTGTTCTACAATAATCAATCAACGTTAGTGGATTATTATGATTATCAAGCAGAATATCAGGATGATATGCAACGACCGCCGATGAAATGCATTTTCACTTCGAACAATTGGACCTTCACAATTTACACGGTACATACTCAACCGAGTAATGTACCAGACGAATTATCACTGTTGGAAACAATCATCGGTAACACAACAGATGATACTATCATCATCGGTGATTTGAATGCCGATGGCAGTTACTATGATGAGGATAACATCGAGCATTTCACTGATTGGAACTGGGTGGTGAGTAATGATATCGATACGACGGTAGCAACGAGTGATAATACATATGACCGAATCATTATCAATGAGGAAACGGAGAACAATCTCATATCATTCGGGGTGATGGATGAGGTGAACAGTGAGCAGAGTGACCATTATCTGGTGTATGGTGTATTTAGAAAAGATTATCAGTAAAAAATCAAATATTTATTAGATTAGAAACTCTGCTTTTGAAATCATTTTCTATATTCCTTATGAATTCTTTCCGTTCTTCAAATGATACATCTTCTAATTTACTATAATCTATACCATTTATACAAAAAAAGGAATTATTTTCCTTGATTACCTCATTTTCCGCAATAATACTATCAATTCCAAACTCATTAAAATTTGATGAAAATGGATATATCAATCCACCTCCAAGGACATGCTTCTTTTTATTTAAAATGGAATGATAAGAATGTATCTGATAAAAATCGCCTCTATCTACATCATAATTTCTAAACTCCATCATCTTATATTTCGCATCCCATATCACGAGATTATCATCCTTTTCCATTATTATATCAGGAATAATTTTTCTCGAATAAAAAGTACCTGGATAAACCAAATATTCCTTACAATAGGTTTTCCAACCTTGAATCTGAAAATGTTTTTTTAATATAGAAAAGATATATTTTTCCCATATTTCAGCGATATCGATAAAAAATGAGAAATACTCCTTCTTCATCTGATTTTGTCCAATGTCTACATCATTCTTGATTACTTGCCAGGAAAAATCAACAGCATCTTTATACCTTAGATAAATTGATTTATAATTTATTTTAGAATATTCATTTTCAGTAATGCTTGCTTTTCTATAATGACTGGAATCTTCGAAATGATTTAACAAATCAAGGGCATTATCAGGCATTACTTGAGATTTATGAAGACCATATTTATTCGATAGAATATAATATGCTTTACCAAGGATTTTAAGGATTTTATCATCAAGACATTTTTCGTTATATATTGATAGTACCTGCCCATAACGAAAGTAGTATGGTATTGATTTTCTGATATTGATTCTTCCTTTTACATCGTATCCAATGTTTTCCTTTTTGGTATTACGTTTTGGTAAACCATGCTGATTTGCTTGAGCGATTTTTTGAATCCAGATAAATGAGATAATCTTTTTCAGAATATTATTGTAATCTCCAGATGAATAACCATGCATGCTATCAATGATTCTCACATTGTATATCTCTTCCAACATAGAGAAGAACTGTGCATCACCGAAACGAGGGAGAATTGTCACTTCATACATCTCACCATCTAATTCAAAAGTTATCTGTCCTATGTATCTACCTGCTCTCCAGCAACATGATTTATAATCGAATTCTGCGATAGGGTCATCCTTATTCTCAGTAAATAGAAGAGATATATTGTCTTGAAATTTTAATAAATATTTTATTGCATCATCTATTTTACTTTCATCATCACTATTAAAACGACAGCAGTCTTTAGCGTATATCCTTATTTTATTTGTCATGTAAAAAAATTTTTCCCATATCTTCAATATATTCTTTTCTCAAATCAGATGTCATGTTACCTAAAAATGCCTCGATGATTGGCTCTATTGAAATCTGCCATAATATCTCAACTGGTCCATTCTTCCTAAATATAGACACCTTTCTTTTTGAACCTCTATATCTTGTATATGGAAGATATATATCTACCAACTCTGCGAAAAAAGTATGCCCAATTTCATAGTCCTTGCCAAGTTCTGGCACATTATTTGATATGAACTCATTGAGTTTGATACAGTTATCAATGTACTCCTCTATTTCTGCCTCCTTCAGTTCTATTTTTAGCTCCTCTTGCTTATATTCAATAATATCATTCAGAATATCGGGGTCAAAGGGATATTCACGCCAGACAAATCTTCTTCTCAACGCAAAATCCAATCTTTCAAGAGAAAAATCAATCTCATTCATAGTTCCTATGAAATAAAGATTGTCAGGTACCTCTAAAGAGAAATTGCCAATAGACAAATCGATTTTTTTATTCCTTTTTTCAATAGCAGAAAACAACTCACCAAATAAACGACTCAAGTCCACACGGTTTATTTCATCAAGGATTATCACATGAGGGAGACTGTCCTTTTTAGTTTGGTCAATGATTTTTAACAAATCACCTTCCTTAGGAACTGTTTTTCCCCCTTCTATATGAATTCCAACTATAAAATCCTCATAAGTATAACTTGGATGAAGTTGCTTTTGATGAATCCTCGATTGAAAAAATTTTTGCTTATTTTCAAAAAATGATTTTATGCCCTCTTTTTTACCTAATAACTCCCGTATGATAACTGCCTGTGCAATTTTCTCTGCGAAATATGTCTTACTAGTTCCAGGGGGGCCATATAAGACTATTGCTTTTTTATAAATCAGCGATTGGATTGCATCGAACTGACGTTCTGATTCACCAAAATTCCAAAATTCTTCATAATCCCAATAAAAATCAAAATCTTTGTCACCAGTATACTCTGCAATTTTTTGTCTGATTTTGTATATCTTTTGGTCCGCGTTATAATCACCCCAATCTTCATATTCATCTTCAACAATCAACTCAAAAGTACTAATTATCTGACTCTTGTGTGAATCTGAAGATATCCGTTCATAAAAATCTGGGTTCACAATATATAGAAGAATGTTGTTCATTGCTCGATTTGACGTGTCAATGTCTTTTTTATCTTCCTCGGTAATTGGATATGCCTCTTCTTCTTCACCATAATGAGCAAATAAACATATTTTTTCAATCCATTTATTTAAATCATCATTATTGTTAATCAAACCTTCATTGGTTTTTTTATTTATCAATTTGAATATGTTGATAATGAATCTGATTTCTTCATATTTTTTATTCTTGTGCCATTGACCTGTATGACCAAATCCTTCAGTGTAAACATCATCCTTTGCACTATCGGGGAACCATCTTTTTACTATACTTTCCTTTGTTTTAATTCTTATATCAGATGCAGATATTGCCCATAACCATTCAGCATGTGTAAAAACAAGTTTTGCTTCTTTCGATGCATTTTTGAATTGTGTTTCAATCTTATCCATAAAAGATTTTTCTGATGCATCATAATTATTAATATACAAATCATAAATCTCTGAGATAGAATTTTCATTAAGAATTACTTTTCCATCATCTTCGGTTGTTAAAAAACTTTTTTTATCCAGAAGAAAATCTTTTGAAAAATCTTCCCATAATCTAAACAATTCTTCAGCGTGTTTTACTCTCATAAATCTCTCCCTCTTTTAATACTTGTATTAGTAGATAAGGTTTCTTTGTCTTAAAATCCTATATTATCAAAATGTTTAATATTCTTTTTAATAAGTTTTAATAATCATAAGATATATCATAGAAACCAGAGTGGAGAGGAATACTATTATTTTAGAACCCGATTTTAAAACAAAGTTACATGAGATAACTGAACTTTCCAAGAAGATTAACAA
Organism: uncultured Thermoplasmatales archaeon; assembly: GCA_964648565.1. GTDB lineage: Archaea > Thermoplasmatota > E2 > DHVEG-1 > DHVEG-1 > EX4572-165. The sequence goes on along the minus strand of CAZYLG010000120.1, from coordinate 2,086 downwards.
GAACGACAAACAGAAGATTCTGCAGATGATGGAGGACCATGTGTTTGAAATCGAGGAACTGTACAATGAAAAGAATGAACATTGGGCAATCGAGACTGCAGATTTGATAGTCCTCAGCTATGAACTGTTGTTGATGGAAGACAAGGATATTGATGATGTGTTTGCACGGTGTCTGCCTCGGTTTGATATCAAGTTGAAGGGTTTGTTGTAAAATAATTCATTGTGAATAATGTAAACAATTAAAAATATAATGATTTTAAAAAAGTAAGTATTTAAATAAAACAAATCATTCACGATTTTGGCGAGGGAGAATAGGAGAAATGTCAAAAACACAGTTAATTGTGTTAATTATTATTTCTTTAATTGTTGCTTCAACAGTAACATTTCTATTTACTGATTTTGATAATGACAATCTATCAAATTTATTTGAGATGCAACATGGAACTAAAATCACTAATTATGACACAGATGGAGATTCACTATCTGATGAAGATGAAATCATGAAGTATGAAACAAATCCATTGAAAAAAGATACCGATGAAGATGGGATAAATGATAATTTTGAACTTAATAGATATTCATCAGACCCTCTTGACGAAGATAGTGATAATGATGGTTTAATAGATGGAAACGAAATAGATTTGGGAACATCAATTAATGATGAGGACTCAGATAATGATGGAATCAAAGATGGAAACGATGAAAATCCAACGACTCATGAATGGAAACTAATGGATTCCGATAATGATGGATGGAATGATTACAAAGAATACTACGAAACAGAAACTGACAGGTACGATAGTGATACAGATGGTGATGGGGTTATTGACAGTAAAGATGAAAATCCTTTAAGTTCAGCAAAAGTTTTCACAAGAACTTTTGAATGGGATTACCCACATGATTGGTGGAATCAACAAACATGGACATGGACTTTACAGATACCAAAAGATTTGTATAATTATCTTGAAAATTTGCCCAGAATTAATCAAGCATCATGGTCTGAATACACAGTCGACCCAATAATCACTAATTTAGCAAACGGTCTAAAGGATGCAGCCGAAGCAGAAAATTACGATGATTATCAAACAGTAAGTTTTATATTATCATTTGTTCAATCCTTGCAATATACTTCCGATGATGTTACCACAAGTTATGATGAATATCCAAGATACCCAACCGAAACCCTTGTTTATGGTGGCGGTGATTGTGAAGATACCAGTTTTCTGTTTGCTGGAATTATCAGAGAGTTGAATTTTGGTGCTTGTCTTATTATACCTCCTGGTCATGTAGCAGTTGGTGTTTCTGGTGATGAAAATATTGCAGGTACATACTATGAATTGGATGGAAAACGTTATTATTACTGTGAAACAACTGGAGATGGTTGGGTTATTGGTGATTGTCCAGATGAATACATTGATGAATCAGCACAACTCATCAGATTAAATTGATAGTATAGAATTAAAATGGATTTAAAATCGACTGTCAACTATTATATGAACGGATAAACGTGGTTATTCATTTAGCATTATGAATCGATAGCATCTAAGATGAATGCAAGTTCAGCATTATATCAAATGATGGTACTCCTCTCAATTTTTAACAGGCATCCCATGACCATTCTAAGTATGATTACATTAACAAAGAATAAAATCTGTTCTGGTAAACCTTAATAAGATGTCTAATCATTTTATCAATGGAAATCATGGAAGAAATAGCAGATGAGGCAATAGTTGAGAAGTTTGGTATTGCCATCCGATTAGTAAAAGACAGCGGTACATATATCGTTCAACAATCACCTGTTGACCAAGAGGGAAAATACAATGAGAACGATTTCAGTGTTTTTGGTGGAACAGTCGGTTATGACAGTAGTGAGTTTGATAATGAATTGAGTGCTCAGAAGTTCTTCAATGATATTCAGATTCTGAGTAATGAGCAGTTAGCTGAACGGTATCCAAAGATGTGGGAAGCAATCCATTAAAAATAATCTTATGACAACTAATATTTTATGTGTCTAATCTCCCATTTTTCTAGACTTTTTTCTATTTGCTTTTTCAACTTAGTTCTTTGTTCTGGCAGTGTTTTTTCT